>CAVGRR010000132.1:0-2062 GCA_963631655.1 Eggerthellaceae bacterium | reverse complement strand
ATGGATATAATGATATAGAATTATAACTTTTTACATTTATTTATTTACAGACCCTAATGAGGTTTAGGCCCCACCCGATGATTTCAGATGGGGCAAAAGGGGTCTGAACCCCCGTTTTAAGATATTTGAGCTCAGCACCTGATTCCCAGACGGCATACGCCGGTCATCGGGTTCAGACCGGTGCAACCATAATATGTGGGAATCTCAAAATTGCCGTCAGAAACATTATCGATCACATAGGAGCAATCATCGGTCTTTGTAAAGGTGTGTCCGCTGAGACATTCCGCTGTATGCTCCAAGATCTCTCCGTCAGATCCGACGAAGGTATATCCTGCGAAGGTCTGGTCTCCGATATACCTGACCCCGCTGTCAATGGTGATCTGGACTGCTTTATGGGTCGGTGTGCACCAGAAGGGCGCACAGTTCTCATAATCGAATCCGACACCGTCGGTTCCGACGGTGAACCTCAATTTTGCAATGCTGTTACATCCCTGGAATGCAGGATATGCTTCAGAACCGATACAATTGAGGGTGATCGGGACAGTGAGGTCCTTCAGTCCACTGCAGTTATAGAACGCGTGACAGCCGAGAGATTCCACGGAGTCCGGAATCACGAGAGAGGCGATGTTCAGCTCACGGAAGGCATCGGATCCGATGCTCTTGATACCGTCCTCGAACACGATCTCCTTCAGAGTGCCCCTGCAGACATACCAGGGGGTGTGTTTGTAGCAGCAGTTGTATCCGTCGTATGCTGCATAATCGAATCCGTTTCCGGAACCGGGGATGAAAGTGACCTTCTCCAATCCGGACACGCAGTTGAAAGCATCCCTGCTGTCGAGCCATACTGCATTGAGACTGATCGGAATGACCAGATTCTTTATCACAGCCTCTGAAAAAGTGTACGCGCCCAGTGCCCCCAGCGAATTCGGGAGGATCAACGTTTCCGTATGGCATCCGGTGAATGTCCAGTCTCCGAGACGGGTCACACCTTCTTCAACAGTGATGCATTGAAGACTGTAACTTCTGTGCCACGGAAGACGATCCGTCGCATACTCATGCTGATAATCGCATCCAACGCCGGTACCTTTGGTTATGATCACGTTTCTGAGAGCATCATAACAATTATCGAAAGCGTAGCGATGATGATTGTCGGTGATACAGTTGACCGGAAGGGTGAGGTTCTTGATGGTGCAGTCAAGGAACATCCACATTCCCAGACTCGGAACATCGTCGGAGATGATTATCGTTTTTTCGAGATTGCTGTTCAGATTCCACGGGATCAAATCGATGTGTCCGGACCCCATGACCTCATAATAGCTGAAAGGACTTCCGCTTCCGCGGGTGAATGTCACCTTTTCGATCGCCATGCAGCCCCAGAATGCAGGATAATCCGCGTTGCCATAGGAATTGAGACTTATCGGTATGGTCAGATCGGTCAATACAGCGCAATTGTAGAAACAATGGTTTCCGAGCGAGTTCACACTGTTGGGGATCACAAGGGAAGAAAGGTTCAGTTCGCGGAACGCATCATTTCCGATGTGTGTGATGTAGCCTGCGATGTTGAGCTCTGTCAGAACATTTCTGCTCAGATACCAGGGGGTGTTCTGGTACCAGGAGTCTGAACCGGGATATGCGGCATAATTGTATCCGTACCCGTCCGTTCCATAGGTGATATTGATCTTTTCGATATTGACACATCCTGCAAAGGCCGGATGTGCATCGGATTTCACGCTGTTGAGGGTGATCGGTATGGAAAGTTCCTCGAGATTCGTACAGTCCGCGAATGCCGAATCTCCAAGCGAAGTGACCTCGTATGCGATGATGATCCTCGTAATTCCGTCGCGATATCCATGCCAAGGGATGTCATCGACGCTGTTGTAGTTGTACATGGCACCGTATCCGTCGATGTATAACGTACCGTTCGAATAGTACTGATACCAGGTGTGCTCACCGCACGCACCGTGATCCATCATTTCCGCAGAAGAACCGTCCGTTTCTGCATGAAGTACGAACAGCACCGCCATCGCGGATGCGATGACGGCTATGATCATCAGAACGGTTC
>CAVGRR010000131.1:0-2128 GCA_963631655.1 Eggerthellaceae bacterium | reverse complement strand
AGTTTTTGAGGTTCAGGCCATAGCCTTCGCTGGCACATGGCGGAATACTAGTGGATTCACTGGTATTCCAGGAGATAATTGGGTTCGATATCGAGTCTTTCGAGGATATCGAACATATCCTTTGACGCACCGGGTCTGCCTATGACCGTCATACGGTCGTGGACACGGTCGTACTTCACAATGGTGTTCACGTGAACATCCGCCATTGTCTTCACAGTACGGCGTCTTTCACCGGGTTGTTTCGTAATTTTCAGGACATGATCGATGGTCTTGCAGAGCATCGTCGCCAAGGATACCACAAATGCGACAGCGGTGATGCGGGCGGGAGTGTGTATGTAAACATCCGCGATACCCATTCCCGATTTCATCATCTTGAAACCGGCCTCGGCCTTGTACTGCTCCAGGTACAGGTCGATGACCTGGTCTGCACAGGCTCTGCTGCGGATGTCCTCTGACCATTCGGCAGCAAACGGAATATTGGTCAGCAGGACCTGGATAGCTCCGGCGAGGACCGCATCTCCGATGCGGGCGTCATCGATGCGGAGGTTCTCCCCCTTGATCCTGTACATCGTGACACCTTTCTTCGAACGAACTGTGTCCTCGTAGACGACGGGATCCGCCACATAACAATCCGCAGGCAGCTTCTTCATGACCTTTCTGAAATACGCCATTGCATCCGCTTCACAGTGGAACACGGACCTTTTCATATGTTTGAGTGCCTTCTCGGCATTTTGCATCAACGGTCCGCGGATCAGTTTCTCCGCCTTCGCCTCGGAATGGGGCAGAAGGTATGCTATCGCACGATACCTCTGACCGTCGATGACCTCCTCGGTCTGGAAGTACTTCCTTCCGGCACGGTACTGACTTTCATCCATGGAACCGTTGATGGCAGACGAGATCATTCTGTTCTTCAGCTTGTCATTGAAGTTGAAGGGGACCTTGGTGACGAATCTCACGCCCGATTGGCTGAGATTCAGTATCGCATCGTTGACACACAGTTTGCAGTCTGCGACCAAAGTGCAGTTCTTCATGTCGATCTCCTTACAGAGGAACTTGATCATGTCCGCGTTCATTGTTATGTCCGAAGTGTTCCCGCTGTAGGATTCGCAGCAGACCGGAATGCCCAATTGGTTCACCGCGTGACTCATGCACATCTGCACCAGATCGTTCCTGCCGTCCTTCGCGTTGCCACCGTAGGCCGGCAACGGCGAGGTCTTCTTTTCGTACCCGAGAGCATCCATTACTGAATCATGTTCGGCCTCGGTCTCTTCATATTTCAGGCCGAACATGGTATAGTTCGATCCGTCGAGGAACAGTGACCTGGTATCGAATCCGTATTTCTGTCCGAGAAGCTGATACGCTTTGTAAAGGATCATTCTGCCATCCAAGTGGAAGATGTCGTCCAATCTGTGTGAAAGGTTCGTATCTGAAAGACTTGCGGCAGTACAATTAGGGCCGAACAGTTTGTCATTCGGAGCTGTCGAAAAGTAATCTCCGACACGGTAAAGGGGCCTCTTTCCCCTCTCGACCATGGCTCCGACCAGGGCCTTTACGGTCATTCCGGCGCTTAGGACGGCAGTGCTGCCGTCCTCTCTGCATTCTTCTTCGATCATGCTGCGTATGCCCGAAGACTCTATGAGAGCCATCACCAAGGCAGGTACTGCAGGCAGTCCCTCGTATGTCCTTTCGTCTCTGATTATCTCCATTTCTTCACCGGAACGGGGCCTCTGGCACCACAAAAGGTTATATCCATAATTATATAAGTAATTTCGCAAAGATGAAATATTATTTCTTAGAATACAAACAGTACTTTAAATATAGTTACATCCATATCCTTGATACATCGGAACCGCCACAGTTCCGCTCTGCAGGCAAGGAGTCCTGCGGATCGGAGCAGAATGGGCCTTACCTTCCGAGCGAAGGTATTGCAAAACAAAGCTGTCTTCAAGCCGAAATGACGAAGATCTCGTCGAAAAATGAGTGCTTACGCGCGAATAGGTACTGAAGTCGAGCTGGTCCAGCGTAAGCTATGGAAAAATCGTTCAAATTCTGGCCGTTTTGAAAATACGTTTTAGATTCGGTTCGAAGTCGAATGAAAGCTTGCCGGCAAGTTTCCAGTTCTCAATCG
>CAVGRR010000130.1:0-2138 GCA_963631655.1 Eggerthellaceae bacterium | reverse complement strand
GTTTTAAACAACTGTGCACATGAATCGGTGGGCGGCATGCCCACGGTTTCCGGGAATGTGGATTTTCCAATGGTCGCCATGGCATGCGGATACCGCCATGTAGCAAAGGCCGATAGTTTTGAAGAACTTGATTTGGCACTTTCGGAGATTAAGGATTTTGACGGACCGTATTTCTTGGAAATCGATGTGTCCATCGGTTCCCGCCCTGATCTTGGGAGACCTACAACAACCCCTGTTCAGAACAGAGATGCATTTATGAAGAATTTGAAAACCCTCTGAGGGCTTCAGAGGGTTTTCACATATTTTCTGAGGAGATCCACGAATCCCTTCATTTCTTCTGGTTGGATGTCTCCGATATTCGCAATGCGGAATGTCGGGAGGTCGCTCATTTTTCCTGGATAAATAGTGTAGCCATGCTCCCTTGCCAGATCATGCAGTTCCTCGAATCTGTATTTCGGGGATTTCGGATTCTCTATCGAGACGATCATATGGGACTGTTCTTCTTCAGGAACGACGCTTCTGAGACCCATTTCTTTTAGTCCGTCCGATAGGATCCTCCAGCATTCGGTGTAGCGGGCGTATCTTCCTTCGATGGTCTCGAGTTTAGTCTCCAATATGGCCTGTCTGAGTGCATAGAACGTTTGTACAGGGGGAGTGAATCTCGTCTGATGCTTTTCTTTGAAATATCTGTACTGGGCCCAGATGTTGAGGTAGAAGCAACGCATAGGGAGGTCTTTGATATTTTCAAGTGCCTCCTTCCTGCAGAACACGAACGCCAGTCCCGCCATGCCTTGAATGTTTTTGTTGGATGTGGATGCCATGAAGTCAATGCAGTCCCGGTCCATGTCGATGGACACTGCGCTGAATGCGCTCACAGCATCGATAATGGTGACGATATTGTGCTCATGGCAGAATCTGCATAACTCTGGCACAGGGTTGAGGATTCCAGTGGTGGTCTCATGGTATACCGCGGCCATATGAGTGAATTTTCCGGAGATCAGGCGATCTCCGATCTCTTTCAGATTCAGTCTTGATATGCCGTCGCTGTGATACATTTCGTAATCCAGGCCGTAGACGTCCGCCATCTGGGCCATTCTCTTTCCGTAGGCCCCGTTATCAATGATGAGCAGTCTGCCGTCGTCAGGTATGCAGGACGAGATCATCGCTTCGTCACCGGCCGTTCCCGATCCTCCGAACAGTACTGCTTCGACGCGATTGGGTTTTCCGACCATAAGTGCCAGTTCATCGGAAACCCATTCCATGACGTCTCCGAACTCGTTTTCACGGGGGCAAATGTCCGCCTGCACCTGTGCATATTTCACACTGTCCGTGGTGGTGGCAGGTCCCGGGTTGAGAAGGACCTCCCTGCGAATAGCCATGAGCGCTTCGTTTTCTTTCACATGGGGATAAATTTTTGTCAGCGCACGTTCAAGGTGATCTTCGCAATCAATCTCGCACCAGGTGTAATATTCCACTTTACGCACACATATCCCGTGTCCGGAGGAGGACACATAGGACATTGCGGTTTCATATTCCATCTTCGGTTGTGATTTCTTTTCGGAGCGCATATACTCCGTCATAAGGGACAGAGTCTCCTTCGTCAGTTTAGTGATGCCGACGAGTTCTCCGGCGACGGTCCCAATCTCCTCACGTTTTTTAGAGTGCTTTAAAAGATCGCCCTCTTCATTGACCTCAAGATATACTTCATCCCCAGATCCCGTCTTTCCGGAAGCTAGTATAACGTCACGACAGGGATCGTTGATAAGCACCGACAGACCTATACGGTCGTATACAAGGTCCGATTCCAGGAGGAGGAAGTCTCCCGTCACCAGATCCTCACAGC
Organism: Eggerthellaceae bacterium; assembly: GCA_963631655.1. Lineage (GTDB taxonomy): Archaea > Thermoplasmatota > Thermoplasmata > Methanomassiliicoccales > Methanomethylophilaceae > Methanomethylophilus. The sequence goes on along the minus strand of CAVGRR010000130.1, from coordinate 295 downwards.
ATGCAAGGGTCCCCATACTGCCGGTATCTGCATAATTCTCATTGTGTGCGAGTTTGATGCACGGGTATTTTTCGGCCAGTTTTTTGTAATATTCCTTGCAGTGGCCCGTTCCGATTATGATCTCTTCAATGCCTGACCATATGAGTTTTTTCACCGAGTTCTCTACGATGGGGGTTCCGTCAATGTTCAGAAATCCTTTGGGCATAGTCTTGGTGCGGTCTCCGAGACGTGATCCCAATCCTCCGGCCATGATAACTGCTTGCTTAATCATAATCGCACTGGGCTTCGTATGCAC
>CAVGRR010000129.1:1582-2338 GCA_963631655.1 Eggerthellaceae bacterium | reverse complement strand
CTATTCGCGTAGGCTTTAGCCGGAGCGAAAGGCGAAATCAGCGCCGTGGGATAGGCTCAACCAGTTTTCACGTCATGGGTGTCATTTCTCAGCATCCGATCTGAATTGAACTTCGGTCGCTTCTGTTTATAAGAGTCCTTATTAACTTTATGAAGATATCACGGGATTATGGGTTGCAATCACAGAACGGCTTTTCTCGTGGCCGTGACCGTCATCCTGTTCGCCGGAATCCTCGTAGGGGAATGGTACACATACGGTGCGGACCACAGCCGTTCGGCAGGTGCGGAATGGTCTGCCGGGTCGGTGACGTTCTCAGTGACATCTCCCGGATCGGACGAGTACCGTGCCGTCCTTATGGACGCAGGTGCCGGAATGCCTGTGGAGAAATTGTACATTTATGTCGATCCCGACTATGACAGTTATTACAGTCAGGTCTGTGCAGTATATGTCGACGGGGCGCATTATGCGGAGCAGATCGAGATCGCGCTGAAGGAAAGGAAGTTTGATGCCGTGAAGATCATCGGTCCGGAGGAACTTTCGCAGATTATTGCGGGGCCCTCGGCAGGAGTGGGTGTGCTGATACTTTCATATTCTCTGCCTTCGACCGTATATTCCGGAAACGCCTCCGACCCCTTGTTTTCCTGGATCAATGCCGGAGGATATTTGTATTGGGTGGCTTCGGAGGTAGGGAAGTATTTCACCGATTCCGACGGCCTTCATGCTGTGGAGAACAATCAGGAACTGTTCTTCGGGAAG
>CAVGRR010000129.1:0-1572 GCA_963631655.1 Eggerthellaceae bacterium | reverse complement strand
AACGGGGTTCTGAATGTCGGAACCGAGTACAAGGACTTTTATTCTGAAGATATCGCACCCGGTGGATTTACGGAGGCGTTGTGCCTTAGGGCCGGGAATACGATGTTCGGTCTCAATACCGAGGGCCTTATCGGGATACAGGCGGGAATCATCATGAACGGCTTTGCCTCTGTGTCCATAGTGGAACACGGTTCGGGGGCCATAGGTGTTTTCGGCGGTTCCTTGGTGATCTCCGAGGTGGATAACATGGCCCAGGTTATCGCATCAGGCCTCACCCCATACACTACAATTATTTCAATAGAGCAAGGAATGGTTGTGAGAGGAACCGAAACCGGTACGATGACATTCTCTGCAGTCAATCCCGTGCTTTACATATACACAGGCGGAACGATCCTTAATTTCGGAGAGCGGTTCCATGAGTGAGAACAGCGTGTTCTCCGACGCGGTCTCGAAAGGTCGGACTGCATTCATGAAGCATCCGATCCTGTACTTGTTGGTCCTGGGTATTGTGGTCCGGGCACTGGTAATGTGCACCGCTGTCATTTATGATTCGGAGTTCTGGGCCGTCGTCATCCGTAATATAGAGACAGGAAACGGCCTTTACGGAGCAGACGGATATTATTACACTCCAGTCTGGGGATACATATTGGGTTTGGTGGCAGCGTTCCAGGATGCCGTGCTTAGCCTGGGGGATTCAGCGGTCTGCGTCTTTGAGATAATTCCGACAGAGGGGACCATTCTCAGGAACACCTGTGCTGTCGCCACCTCGATAGCGTTCAACTTCTGCACCAAAATCCCGTTGGTACTCATCGATCTGGTAATGGCATATGCAGTTTATGTTCTCGTGAAGGACATGGGCGGAAGCAATGAGAAGGCAATATTCGCTTTTGCGCTGACCTGGATGTCGCCGGTCCTTCTGATGTCTTCGGGAGTTGTGGGTATGCCGGATACCCTTGCAGCCACGTTTGCTGTTTTATCCGTAATCCTGGTCCGCAGGGGTCAGTCGTTCTTCGCAGGACTGGCCTTCGCCCTCGGATTCCTAACCAAATTTTTCCCGCTGTTCTTGGTATTCATCCTCATTGCATACCTGGCCTCCAAGTACAAGGGCGACACAAGGCGCATTCTGAAAGAAGTGGTCCTCGCGGTGATCGGTGCGGTTATTGCCATCGTTGCCGTATTTTTCCCTCAGGCCGCGGAGGGAAGTCTCCCTCTTGCGTTCCAGTTCATCACCGACCGTCTCGGCGGAGTCGATATGTCCCAGACAAAATTCCTGATCATTGTTGCAGCAGGCATTGTTGCGATCGGCATATTGGTGGCCGTCGTGCTGTATGTCTCGAATCTGCTGGAGAAGAGGCGTCTGTCGGGGAGGAAGATCAACCGTAAACTGGTCTTCGGGATCATAGCAGCCGTGGTTGTTTTGATCGTTGCAATGATCATCGCCTTGTTCTTCAAGATCCAGTCGGCAGGCAGTATCGATGTTGCGGATTCCGCTGTAGGTCTTTTGAGAGTGGTAGTTTACTGTTTCGTACTCGTTTTGAGTATCCTGTTTGCCAAGTACCTGTACAGGAGTTC
>CAVGRR010000128.1:0-2419 GCA_963631655.1 Eggerthellaceae bacterium | reverse complement strand
ATCCATCAATCCATCCACTCCGCAGAATGCGTGGCCGCTCAGATTCGCCGCAACGGTTTCCATATATCTGCCGTCGGCCCCGGAGAACACATACCCGTCTAATGTGTAGGTTCCGAGGTACGTGATCCCGCTGTCGAAGCGGATCTCAGATACCCTATGGAACGGGTTGCACCATACGGGCAGAGTGTCTGTATAATCGAACCCGACACCGTCGGTTCCGGCAGTGAATCTCAGGTTCGTGATACCGAGACATCCCTCAAATGCAGGATATTTGGACGAATATACTGTGTCAAGAGTGATCGGAATGGTGAGGTCCGTCAGATCCACACAGTTGAAGAAAGTGTGATTGCCCAGAGATTCCACACTGTCGGGGATCACAAGAGAAGTTATGGTGATCTCGCGGAACACATCGGATCCGACGCTCTTGATACCGTCCTCGAACACTATCTCCTCCAGAGTGTCCATGCTGCTGTACCAGGGGGTGAGCTGATACCAGCAGTTGTTTCCTTTGTAAGCGGCATAGTTGAATCCGTTTCCGGAACCGGGGGTGAAGGTGATCTTATGCAATGCGGAGATGTGGTAGAATGCGGGAGTGTCATCCAACCACACGGCGTTCGCGCTTATCGGAAGGGTCAGGTCTTCAATGTGACAGCAGTAGAACGAACATTTGCCGAATGAACACAAAGTGTCCGGAAGGACGACGGTATTCGCCCTGCAGAGATAGAACTCATAGTTTCCGATGTGGGTCACACCCTCTTCCACGATGATCGTCTTGAGGTTCTGGGCCATGTCCCAAGGATAATACTGCCTGTCAGATGCCGTCGCACAGCTACTACTCCACCGATTCTTGGCCATATCCCAATGATAGTACTGCCTGTTGGAACTGTCGCAATCGGGCCCTCTTCCGGTCCCTTTGGTGAAGGTCACCTTTTCGAGAGAATCGTACGCCCCCACGAAGGCATGACGGTCACCGTCAGCGCTCAGATTTATGGGGAGAGTGAGTTCCCTGACGTTGCAGTTCAGGAACATGAAGTTCCCCAAAGAGGTGACATTATCGGCGATGGTCACGCATTTTGTAATACTGCTGTTCATATTCCACGGCGCCAGGTATGAAAGCTGTTCAGATCTGCACCAGTTGGAATAGTCGAACGCCACTCCGTTTCCGCGGGTGATGTTGACGTTCTCGACCGCCAGACAGCCGTCGAAAGCAGGATAGGCCTCGTTGCCGTAGGAATTGAGGCTTACAGGAATGGTCAGATCGGTGAGCTTCGTGCAGTTGAAGAAACAGTGGCATCCCAACGAGGTGACGCTATCGGGAAGCACAAGCTTCGTGATGTTCAGTTCACGGAAAGCATCCGAACCGATGTGGGTGATCCCATCCTCGAACACTATCTCCTTCAGGCAGGCCCTGCTCAGATACCAGGGGGTGTTCTGATACCAGGCGTTGTTTCCATCATAGGCGGCATAATCGAATCCGCACCCGCTAGTTCCGCAGGTGAAGGTGATCTTTTCAAAGTTGTAATCTCCTGCAAAAGCATGCGCCATATCGGAGGACACCGCGTTGAGGGTGATAGGGATCGTGAGTTCTTTGGCATGTGTGCACCCTGCAAGTGCGCATTCTCCGAGATGCGTGATGGAATCACCGATGATTATCTTGGTGATCCTGTAAGAATAAGCGTTCCACGGAGCGTCCGTGTAGCAGTAATCGTATACTGCCCCGGAACCGTATATCTCTAAAGTGCCGTCCGAATCATAGTAGTAGTATGCTGTCGGTCCGCACTGTCCGTTATCCACAATCTGAGCGAAGGAACTGTCCGTCTCCGCGTGAAGGACGAAAAGCGCTGCCATCGCGGTTGCGATGACGGCGATGATTGTCAGAACAGTCCCGGGTTTCAGGGATCTGTTCCTTGTTATTTTACTGTAAATATTACCATCTCGACTTAGGGGTGTTTTCGATTGGTTCAAGGCATCATGAGCATAGTGATGCCGAACACGGGCCTTATTGCACAGCCTTTGTTCGGTATGAATACGACGTGCAGACTATTTGTAAAACTCTGAAAATCTTCATATACAAGAATAATTAAGTATCCAATACTTCAATCAATTGAATATTATCAAATTCATTCCTCGTAATTTTTTATCAAATGGTAATTATAATAAAAATTATCTTAATTTAATAGTACTAAATACAATTTTAAGAATTTTTAAATTATAATTCAAACAATGCACAATATGACATCGTCTGAACCGAATGTAACATGACCTGCCGTCAAACCGGCAGGGAAAAATGAAGGTGTTTAAGCCGAAATTCTGCGCGTGTAAGTAATGATGCTAATGAGGGCCCCCAGAGGGTCAGGGGGCCTGCCCCTCACTCCGGGGGATCGAATACAGCAACGTTGGCCAAGGCTTCTTTGGGTAC
>CAVGRR010000127.1:0-2432 GCA_963631655.1 Eggerthellaceae bacterium | reverse complement strand
CTATAGAGAAAAGATGGTGACACCAATCAGAAATCAATTGGTGTCGAAATTACGAACCCCTATTTGACGGAGTTAAGGTTATAATCTCCGCCGAAGATGATAATATCATGAGTTCGAGATCCGGGCTGATCGTCCCTGCCATAATCGCCATCGTCGCCTTGGCTTTCGTTTTTGCACTGAACCCGACGATGCAGAATGACGACCCGGACAGCGGTCAGGCCCATGCCTTCCCGAGGCCCGTCGAGGAAGAGGACCGTGACTACCCTCCCGCCTCCGTCGCCGAGGAATCCTACATCTCTGAGCTTGATGCCCTGCGTTCTTCCCTGTCTGACCCGACACTCGATGCGGACGCCATGGCGGCAGCCATCAGGGAATCGAAGGATTTGTGCAATAGGATGTACGAATGGTATGTATGGATTTATCTTGACTACCATGAGAAGCCTGCGGAATACCGGGACGAATACGAGGCGTGGTCGGTTTTATACCACCACATCTACGATGACTACGCAACGGTTGTGAAGGAATCCCTGTCCGGCCCCTGCGCCGACACGGTCGAAAAGGCCTTGGCCCTATGTGACCTGAATCCCGACGACTACCGGGACGTCGACAGTACGACGCAGGAGGAGACGGACCTCGTACAGAGACAGACAGCTCTTCTGGCCGATTACACAGCCCTCATGGCCGAGGATTACGAGATGACTTACGAGGGGAGCACATGGACCCTCGATTCGATCTACGGCAGCGACACCCTCTCGGATTCCCGGAAGGCGGAACTCGCCATGATGCTGCGCAATGAGCAGTATCAGGAAGCCGCGGAGATCTACGTCGACCTCGTGAAGGTCAGGAACGACATCGCCGTCCTCCACGGATACGGGAATTACGCTGAATATTATTATAAGGCGGTCTCCGGGAGGGACTACACCCCTGCCGAAGCGAGATCGTTCGTGGACCTCGTCGTCCCGGCGTTTAAGTTAGATATGTTGTCCCAGAATGCGCTCCTCTCCGACGGTCCGATGAGCATATCCAATCTCACCTGGATGTACGAGCTCGAAGGAAACGAAATCATCGATGCGGTCGAACCGTTCATAGATTCGATGGGTGATGAGTTCGGGAGGCTGCTGGACTACATGGTCGAATACGACCTGATAGACATATGCGACGAGGACGGGAGGATCCGGACCTCCTACAGTTACAAATTGAAACACAGCGGAGGTGCGGTGATATATCTGGGGGGTGAAGAAGAAGGAGGGGAATGGAACGCACCCCGCGTTCTGATCCATGAATTCGGCCACGCATCCGCGGACTGTCTGAATCCGAACCTGACTGGATGTATAGATTTGACAGAGATCCACTCCCAGGGGCTGGAGGTGTTGTACGGCGCATCCGGCCTCGACGGGAACGACTCGTCCGATGCCATATGTGCATACATCCTATTCCAGCTATCGTACAACGTATTCATGGCGGGGATGTTAACAGAACTCGAACTATATGCTTACGAGACCGAGGCGGCCACGGATTCGCTCACGGCCGATCAGGTCTGCGACAAGTTCCAGTCGATACTGGATCGGTCCGGCATTCAGTTCAATGTTGGGTTCGACGAAAAGTACTTTTGGATAGATTTCTCCTATCTCTTCACGCATCCCAACGGTTACATCAGCTACGGCACATCGGCCATCGGGGTGATCGATCTGTTCGTGGAGGCCACAGAGAATTACGATGCCGCGAAAGAGAAGTATCTGAACCTGCTGTTCCAGCAGGACATCTACGGATACTCCGCGGCCATTAAGGAGGCGGGACTCACGGACGCCTTCGACTCTGAAGCGGTGAAAGCGGTACTGGAGAAATGCATCGCCATAATAAAGAGCAAGGAGAGCGTGTGACTGCATTTCTTATTGATTGGTGAAATCTTCAGAACATAATGTATGTCGGATACGGCAGTCTGTATAGTGATTGCTGCGGAGAAAATGCAGATACGGTTCCGAAGGGATAACATGCGGTGAATATTGCGGTACTCGAAAAGTGCTTCAACAAGTATCCCGGCCTCAAACCGAAGGTGAAGCAGAATGTGAGGAAGTACAGCCTCTCCGATGATACATCAATCTGATCATGAAGGCGGTCCAGACCCTCGATATGACGGATTTCCGTCTCGTCAGGGCATACGCCCTTGTCGATGGCGATAACCGCCGGGACCAGGAACAAGGAGATCAGATTCGCCAATGAGCAGGATATCGACACCAACAACTGGACGTTCGATATCGTTCACGTCAAAGGCGAGGACACCTATGGTCAGCCCCGTCTCGTTCCCATCATTCCGGCCATCCGTGGACTGCTATTGTCGTACCTGCCCCTCATTAAGGGGTGGAAGTGCCAGAACAAAATAGATTCACCAGCTCTTTTTCCCTCGAAACGGAGCTCTGATGGCTACCTCAGCA
>CAVGRR010000126.1:0-2445 GCA_963631655.1 Eggerthellaceae bacterium | reverse complement strand
CACGTATCCAACCAAAGATAAACTTTTAATACCTGGATAATTGAATAAATATATCCGTAGATATTTTTAAATACTTTAATGAAAATTTTTATTGTAACCGAAACAAAATTCTGTTATCATCAACAGAGCTAGTTCCGGAGATGTGCGAAAACACATTCCGGTCCGTTAGATCGGACCGAAGGGAAGGGCGTCCGGATGCTTCCGAGAATATCGGAAATGTCGGGATGAATGTGAGGAGAGACACTCCCGTCCCTTGTCGCCGCCACCGGTGACACAATATAATTCACAGGATGTGACACTATTAACACAATGCAAAAAGTAGGGATTGGGGGCGTTCTTGTCTTCATCATTATCGCCGCTGCCCTTATGATCAACTTCGGAACTGATACCGTCAAGATTTCGGAAGTATTCCGTTCCACCTCTTTCGGTAACGGTGCAGTAGTCGAAGGCGACCAGTTTGCCAAATGTATCGACGTTTGGTTCATGCTTATGCTCGTCGCCTTCTTGATGCTGTTCATCAAGAAATTCGAGTGGGGAGTCTGCCTTGCAACCCTCCTCTCCGCCATGGTCAGCATGGTCGTATACGTCGGAATCCAGGACCTGTACTTCAACGCTGCATGGGACCTCACCCTTCTCATCAGGGCAGTCATTTGCTCCATCACCTTGGTCATCGCGATTGGTGTGTTCCTCGGAACCTGTAAGATGTGGCAGTACATGCTCGTCGGTTTCGGATTCGCAATCGCATACGCTCTTATTGAGTGGATTATCGGAAACATTGAGATTGGCGGATACCTTGCCACCGACCCCGGAGGATCCGTCCTCGTTCACCTTTGCGCCGCTTACTTCGGCCTCGGAGTTTGTCTCGGAATCCAGGAGAAGAGGGCATTCGATGAGCCTATGAAGGTCACCACCCACAGTGTCTCCTTCGTCTGGCTTGCCAGTATGCTCCTTTGGGTTCTCTGGCCTTCCTTCGTCACCTCGCTTCTCGGCGACCAGACCTCCATCAACCAGGGTATCACCACCTGCTTCATGGCCGGTGCAGGATCCGTCATCAGCGCATACGCAGTATGCATGATCTGCCAGAAGAAGGTCAATGCCCTCACCTACACCTACGCAATGCTCTGCGGTCCTGTCGCAATCGGAGCACCCCTCCTTTCTGTCGGACCTTGGGGAGCACTCCTCATCGGTATCATCGCAGGTATCGTCTCCGCACTCTGCTTCACCTACCTCCAGCCTGTGTTCTGCAAGAAGCTCGGAGTCCTTGATGTCATGGGTGTCCACAACCTTCACGGTGTCGGAGGATGGATGGGAGCAATCTTTGTGACCATCATCGTCGGACAGGTCGCAACCATCGCTATAGCAGTCATCGTCTTCGCCATCGCGATCGTTTCCGGTCTTATCCTCGGTGTCATCGTCAGGTTCACCCGCGGTCAGATGGATGAAATCTGCTCTGATGAGCCCGATTTCTTCACGCCCACGGAGTGAAACCTTACACCTCCTGTGCGGTCGCAGAAATGCGCCGCACAGGAAAAACACAATCACCGACCGAACCTCCACGGTCGGTGTTTTTTATTTTGTTCAAAAATCAATGAATGAACGGGGCACAGGTCCCGATCAGTCTTTTCGGGTCCTGCCTGTACCATTCGATGAAAGATCCGGTTTTCGAATCGGTCACTGTACGGCCGATGGTCCTGAACAGTTCGGGAAGGTCTTTCGCTTTGACACTGCCGATCTTCTCTCCCAAACGTTCCTTTCCGAGTATGTGGGAACCGTTAATGAAGATGGAGAATGCATCTTCTCCGTCGATGGAAGGTGCTCCGCAGAGCGCCATCGTACCCACCTGGTGTGCCGCACATGAATTCGAACATCCGGAAATGCGGATCATAGGCAGGATACGGTCTGCGAATCCTTCCTCACGTTCCATTTTGATAAGGTCATTGAGCAGTCCCGGTGAATCCCTGAGGCCGATCTGACATATCGTGGCCCCTACACAGGAGACCGAAGCTTCGAACACCGTGCGGGAACCGTCGGATGTGATCTCAGCTATCTTATCGGCTTCAGAACCCGTGAGGTTCACGATGTACATCGTCTCGTTGGGCGAGATACGGATCTCAGCATCTTCGATGCCCTTGATAGCATCACGGAGTTCGATGAACTTCTCCGGAGCAGGGTCGCCGCAGATGGGGTGATAGGTGACATAGTAGAGACCGCCCTGACACTGCGGTTTGGCACGCGGAGATTCGGGAACCGTACCGTCCCCGTGCTTCTGGGTCTTTTCCTCTTCGATCTTGAATTTGGGGAATGCGGGGTCGGACAGATTCTTCGAAGCATATCCGTTCAGCAGTCTGACGTATTCTTCATCGCCCAGTTCATCTCTCATATAACGGACACGTGCCTTCGATCTGTTCTCGAAGTTCCCGTGTTCGGCGAACATATGGAACATGG
>CAVGRR010000125.1:0-2469 GCA_963631655.1 Eggerthellaceae bacterium | reverse complement strand
GTGCAGACCAGGCTCAAAATTGACCGTGTATGGTACCGACGTCCGGAAACTTATGCTTTACGTACTTAATTTGTACATAATTGTGTACAAATTATTTTAGAAAGAAGCCAATCTTGCTCTCCAGATCATTATTCTGATGATGTCCTGCCGAATGAAAATACAAAGACCCAGACATCGGAAACCGATCAGAGATCGAGGCTGTTCTCGTCCAGCAGAAACTGCCGGATCCCGATGTTCAGCACCCCTTTATCGTCGGTGTAAGGGTAGATGTCATCGCCTGTCACGACGATCTTCCTGAAGCTGTCGTCGATCTTCGAGAACACCCTGGTCTCCTGTTCCCTCTTCTCCTCGTCGGGGATCATGTATGCGGATTGGATGTAATATCTCCTGTCCCCTTTGTTCGCGACGAAATCGACCTCGAGTTTCACGGGAACCCTTTTTCCGTTTTCGTTGCGGCGGATCTCCACCACACCCACGTCGACCAGATATCCCCTCGACCTGAGCTCGTTGTAAATGATGTTCTCCATGATGTGCGGCATGTCCATCTCGCGGAAGTTCAGTTGTGCATTCCTGAGTCCGATGTCTGTGATGTAGTATTTCATCGGAGAACCGATCCCTTTCCGCCCTTTGATGTCGTAACGTTTGGCCTTTTCGAAGAGATAAGATTCCTCGAGGATATCCAGGTACCTGTTCACCGTGTCGTCGGTGACGGAGGAACGATACGCCGTGCGCAGGGTGTTGGAGAGTTTCAGTGGGTTGGTGAGCGAACCGATCGATGACGAAAGCGAATCAAAGACCATCGAAAGTTCCTCCGGTCTGCGTATGGTGTACCTTTCGACGATGTCGGTCTTGTAAACATGCTCGATCAGGTCCTTCAGATACTCTATCCTCTGTTCGTCGGTCTGCATGTTCACGGTCTCCGGCATTCCGCCGAAACGGGTGTACTGTTTCCATGCGTCGTTCCCGCTGAAAGCGGAGGAGAATTCCGAGAAGGAGAGCGGCTGCACGTGGACCCTGTCCCCTCTGCCGCGGAATTTCGTGCGGATGTCCGAGGAAAGGAATTTCGAATTGCTGCCTGTGATGTACAGGTCTATTTCGGAATGTTTCATCAGTTCGTTCACCGCGTCTTCGAAGTCGGGGACCATCTGGATCTCGTCGAGGAGGACATAGCAGTCTCCTTTTCCCGAGGTCTGGGTCAGTACATGTTCAGTCAATGAAACACAATTCCGCAGGGGTTTGTTCGAGGCATCGTCCAATGCGATCGCGATGATGTTCTCCTCGGGAACACCTTCGGAAAGCAGGTGGTTCCTGAAGAGTCTGAACAGGAGGTAGGATTTGCCGCATCTGCGGATACCGGTGATGATCTTCGGTCTTCCGTTGCGTTTTCTGACGGTAAGCTTCTGAAGATATCTGTCGCGGGCTATTTCCATCTGTTCACCTCTTCGAAATTTCACGTACATGTACGTATTATTTCGAGTATACCTGTACTCGATAATTATATTTTGTCACGGGTGGCGGGTAATTAGGGCCCATACTAGTGGATGATTCATGTAAATTCTGTCAGATCTGCTTTGTTTTTCATTGAACCATTGATTGTATCTGAGTTATACTAGATATTTCACGTACCTGTACGTAAAATTTCGACTTCAATTTCATACTGCAGATCCGATGCTTGATATTAACAGCACTTAATATTTGCAGGAACCCAATGTGCCAGACACACAGATTAATCAATGGTCAGACCGTTGTACGTTCATGGCAGGCTGGAAAGAGCGCGTCGACAACGGCGGATGGATCAGCAACGAGAGTGAGGATTATGGAGATTATCTCCGCGATGTGAACCTCTGTGCGGAAAGACTCTACAGGTTCAATTCGATCCCGGGGAACAGGTATGAGGAGCTTACCGCAGCACTTTCGGAACTCGTAGGTTACGACACCGGTCCGTCGGTCTGCGTCAAATCCCCGTTCCGCTGCGACCTCGGATACAACATAAAGTTCGGAAAGAACATTATCGTCAACTACGGGTGCGTTTTTCTGGATACGACGGAGATCGTCATCGGGGATGACTGTCTCATCGGTCCCGGATGCATGATCGTGACCGCCCATCATCCGATGGATGCTGCGGACAGGAAGAATATCAGCACAGGCGGGAAGCCGATTCATATCGGAAACGGATGCTGGTTCGGTGCGGGAGCAATCGTTCTGCCGGGAATAACCATCGGGAACAACTGCATCGTGGGGGCCGGAGCGGTGGTCACACACGATGTGCCAGACAATTCAGTTGTGGTCGGAAATCCTGCAAGGCCGATCGTCAGGAAGAACGAGTGAGATCCAAAACCGATCGCACAGCAACCAGTTGTTTCAAAACGATTTTTGAAGCATTTGTTTGCTGAAGTGTATTCAGATTTTAGATTAATCTTGACTTCGACATCAACTCCCTATAAGCGCGCACACGTGCACGCAAAAGTA
>CAVGRR010000124.1:0-2593 GCA_963631655.1 Eggerthellaceae bacterium | reverse complement strand
CATTGGAACGCATCGGGATCGACACGAAAACTCCATATCACTTGAGGATTGAATCTCAAATCCCTCCTTCCAGGGGACTCAAGAGTTCATCATCGGTCTGCAACGCAGTTGTGAAGGCCGTTGCTGACGCATACCATTACGACATGCCTGTCCTCGACGCCGTACTGCTCGGAGTCGAATGTGCCAGAGAGGCGAAAGTGACCATAACCGGGTCCTTCGACGACGCCTGCGGATGCGAGTTCGGCGGATTGATCTATACAGACAACACCAAAGACAAGATCATCAGAAGGGAACCTGTCGGGAGGTACGACGTCATCCTCTGCGTCCCGGAGAACATCAAGGTCAGGGTCCCTCACGAGGCATACAAGGCTGTCTCAGACCGTATGTGCCAGATACAGAAAATAGCAGAGACCGATCCGCTCAAAGCCCTCACTCTGAACGGCAGACTCATCGCAGAGGTCACCAAGACCTCCACTGAAGCGATGGACCTTGCCATGGACGTCGGCGCGGTAGCAGCCGGTGTCTCAGGCACCGGACCTGCCATCGCGATCGTCACCGAACCCGGAAAAGGTGCGGAGATCGCCGGAAAACTTCCTTTCAAGACAATCATAACGGAGACCAGATGATGTCAGATATCACATTCACAGGCGGAGAACTCAAGGGAACTGTTTCTCCCCCGCCATCCAAAAGCCACACGCACAGGGCGATCATACTTTCCGCATTGTCCGAAGGCCGTTGCACCGTCGGCAATCCTTTGTTATCCTTTGACACCAGGGCCACCATGGACGCTGTCCGCACCCTAGGGGCGGAGGTCGTCGAGAAGGAAAATGCACTGGAGATCGAATGTGCCAGGGTGCATGCCCCCGACAGGACCATAGATGTCCTGAACTCCGGAACTACGATGCGTCTGATGACCGGGATATCATCGCTTTTTGACACCGAGGTCACTCTTACCGGCGATGACTCCATCAAGAAGAGGCCTATGGGTCCCCTTCTGGAATCCCTTTCTGTTGCAGGCGTGAAATGCATCTCCTCTGACGGAAAACCTCCTGTGAAGGTCTGCGGACCCATAGTCGGGAACGAACTTGCCATCAACGGCGATGTCTCCTCGCAGTTCGTTTCTTCTCTGATTATGGCTTCTCCCCTCACAGGCCGCAGGACGACCGTGAAGGTCAGGGGAAAGATGGTCTCCAAGCCGTATGTGGACATCACCACCTCGATGATGAAGAGATTCGGAGTGACCGTCGATTCCTCTTTCGACGAGAAGGACCAATGCCATTATTTTGTTGCAGAACCGCAGCATTATTCGCCTGCGGATTACACAGTGCCAGCAGACTTTTCTTCGGCCGCATTCCCGTTGGTCGCGGGCGGTCTTGCAGGCTGCATCTCCGCTCAGGGAATGGACCTCGACGACCCTCAGGGTGACAAGAAGATCCTCGACATCCTAAAAAGTGTAGGGTGTAGGGTCACCTACGGGAACGGTACCGTCACCTGTCAGAGGGATGGTCCTCTGAAGGCGATGGACATCGATCTCGCAGACATTCCCGACCTCTTCCCGGTCGTCGCTGTTCTCATGTCTGTAGCCAAGGGAACCAGCAGACTCTACGGTGCCCCCCACTTGAGGTTCAAGGAGTCCGACCGTATCGCACTAACCGAGAAGATGCTCCGCACCCTGGGTGCGGACATCACTGCCACTTCGGACGGATGCATCATCAACGGTGTGGAGAACCTCCATGGCGGAAGGATCGAGCACTGCGGAGACCACAGGATGTTTATGGCCGCCGCTGTCGCATCCCTGGTCTCGGACGGACCTGTCGTCATGGAGGACGACGGATGCTGGAATGTCTCCTATCCCGGGTTCCTGGAGCAGATGGAATCTGTAGGGCTCAGATATACTCATTCTGAAATCTGAAGTATTAGACTTCGTTTTTTCGTGATGGAGTAGAGTTTAACTCAGGTTTTTGGCCTCTGAGGGCCGATGAATTCAGTACTTGTAGTGTAAACTACGGTATTCTGTTCAGGATAAGATGGAGTGGTATCTGTATTCGAGGGTTCTACATTGTTTACAATATTAAGATAAGCCAATGCGAAAGCACATCTCCGACATCCACCCATACATTCATATTTTTTTGAAGTAAGTATGCATTTGTTGTTAATGCAGTAGATTTTATCTATTGACTTTGAACAGGAGACTACGACGCAAAGTAATCCACCAACTATCAGAAAGGATCCCAGTAATATCGCTGAGAAGTTAATCATTTTTTCAGAATACTCATCGTTGATCCCTGTTAAACCGAGCCATGCCCCAATTATCAGGAGAATTACACCTGCAATGATTCCCCCTATGTTGTATTGGGTTCCTCTTGCCAATTTACCTAGATTCAATTTGTTATTATCTGATATAAAATCCAATCCTTGGATGTATGTGTAAATGCTCATATAATCGTTTTAGCGAATATCATCTAAAATTCTCGGTATAAATCATATGAACTTGCTTGGGGTTGTTTGATATTGTACGTTTCTTTATACCATATCTCTATTCGGTGACCATGGCGTTCACTGAAGACACATGGTTCTGGTATCTTTTGACCGA
>CAVGRR010000123.1:0-2612 GCA_963631655.1 Eggerthellaceae bacterium | reverse complement strand
CAAAAAACAGGGGGTTTGGAAAGGAGTTTAATTACTTACACGCGCAGAATTTCGGGTTTAAGGGGAAAAGACCCCCATTCGGGAATCTTTCCCCAAGGCGAAATGATCCTTCGGTCCCGGATCTCATCACCACTTCCCTGCAGAAACCGACACTGTGGCCGAATCCGAGATCATTGTAAAGGTCGGGTCCCCCGAGATACGGACGACCAGGTCCATCACACCGTCCATTCCCACAAAGACCTGCCCGCTCAGATTGGCAGCAGTAGGCTGCAGAATTTCACCGTCAAGCCCTCTGAACTGGTATCCGTCAAAGGTGTGGGCCCCGATGTAGGTGATCCCGCTGTCAATGAAGATATAACGCATACTATGAAGCGAACTGCACCAGATCGGTGCATAGTCGTTATAATCGACCCCGATACCATTCGTTCCGGCGGTCAGCTGAATCTTCATGATCACGTTACATCCCTCGAATGCAGGATATTTGGCGGAATATACACTGTCCAGAGTGATCGGAATGGTAAGGATCATCAGCTGTGTGCAGTTATAGAATGTATGGCAGCCCAAAGATTCAACGCTGTCGGGTATCACAATATTGAGAAGCTCCAACTCACGGAAAGCATCGGATCCAAGACTTTTGATACCGTCCTCGAACACGATCTGATACAGGGACTCACGGTCCTGATACCAGGGGGTGTTCTGATACCAGGAATCACTTGATCCGTAAGTGGCGTAATTGAATCCGTATCCGGAACCGGGGGTGAAAGTGACCTTTACGAGTCCGGTTACGTGATAGAATATAGGTGTACTGCCGAAGCCTGCGGCATCGAGACTGATCGGGAGGGTCAGATAGTTCATATTAGCATATTCGAACGCGTATTTTCCGAGAGAGGTCAATGAATTCGGGAGAATGACCGAACATGCACTGCATTCATAGAACGTCCGGTCTCCGATATAGGTCACTCCCTCCTCCACGGTGACTGTCTGAAGGTTCGGTGCCCTGTTCCAAGGGAGGTGACCCATGGCATCCCAGCTGTTGTAATCGTATCCTATACCGGTACCCTTGGTTATGGTGACCTTTTCGAGATTGGTGTATGGCACAAGGAAATAACGCCAATATGGGTGTATTTCACCGGCACTTATCGGCATCGTGAGCTCCTTTATGTTGCAGCCGTAGAACATACAGCACCCCAACGAAGTGATATCGTCCGAGATGACTATGTTCTTCAGAACGTTGGGGTTCATGTTCCAGGGGGCCAGTTTGTTGTTCTTTTCTCCCCAGAAATCGGAATAATCGAACGGAACTCCGTTTCCGCGGGTGAATGTGACATTCTGAACGGCCATACATCCCTGGAATGCAGGGTATTTCTCATTGCCGTATGAGTTGAGACTTATCGGAAGAGTGAGGTCTGTGAGCTTCTCGCAGTTGAAGAAGCAGTGGTTTCCGAGAGATGTGACGCTATCGGGAAGCACGACCTTGGTGATATTCAGTTCACGGAATGCGTCCGATCCGATGCGTTTGATACCGTCCTCGAACACGATCTCCTTCAAGCACGCCCTGCTCAGATACCAGGGGGTGTTCTGATACCAGTTGTTGCTTCCCCCATAAGCGGCATAATTGAATCCGTATCCGGAACCGGGGGTGAAAGTGATCTTTTCGAAGGAATGACATCCTGCAAAAGCAGGCAGTTTATCGGAGAATACCGCATTGAGAGTGATGGGCATGGTGAGTTCTTTGGCATTCGTGCAGCCTACAAATGCCCATTCTCCGAGATTTGTGATCTGATCGCCGATGATTATCTTGGTGATCTTGTAGGAATAATTGTACCAGGGTGCAAACGTGACGCCGTAATCAATCGCCCCGGAACCGTATATCACTAATGTGCCGTCCGAATCATAGTAATAGTATGCTGTCGGTCCGCACTGTCCGTTATCCACGATCTGCGCGGAAGAACTGTCCGTCTCCGCGTGAAGGACGAAAAGCGCTGCCATCGCGGTTGCGATGACGGCCACAACCAACAGCATAGTTCCAAGCTTTGATGAGTTGCTTGTTCTGATTTCTGTGTAAATAGTAAAACCCCCGTTTGTTCACAGACGTCTGATGTCTGTAGAGACGACGCCTGTCAAGTTATTCATTGTGACTGATGCATGATCGACCGCGTATGCTCCGTTGGCGGCCTTTGTGAAGACATATCCGCTCAGGCATTCCGCAGTAGGCTGCAGGATATCTCCGTCAGATCCTACGAACGTGTATCCGGCGAAGGTTTTGGTGCCGATGTAGGTGATCCCGCTGTCAAGGGTGATAACATCAGGATGAAGGTACGGAGTACACCAGAACGGTGCAAAGTTGGTGTAGTCATATCCGACACCGTCAGTTCCGGCGGTGAATCTCAATGCATTGACCGCTTTGCATCCGTCGAATGCAGGATACATTTCCGAGCAGGTACTGTCGAGACTTATCGGAATTGTGAGGTCAGTCAGCTCACAGCAGTTGTAGAATGTGTGACATCCCAGAGATTCCACACTGTTCGGAATCACAACGGAAGTGATGTTCAGCTCACGGAACGCATCGGATCCGATGTGCTTGATACCTTCCTCGAACACGATCTCCTTCA
>CAVGRR010000122.1:0-2773 GCA_963631655.1 Eggerthellaceae bacterium | reverse complement strand
TATGGCACTTATGACATATAGTTTGTTAGTTGTTATTTTGGCATCTGAATTCAAAAATGGTTCAAAATAACAATTGTTCTATATAGCCAATAATCCGTGATTTTCATGTCTGGGACATGACACAGATTATAACCGATGAGCCCGATTGCAGGATATGGATATCAAACAGGGTGTGATCATGGTCGGGGGGAAGGGCACCCGCCTTCACCCGCTCACGGAGACGATCCCCAAACCTGCGCTGCCGGTACTGGACAGGCCGTGTCTGAAATATCTGATCCAATCCTTTTCGGATGCAGGCATCAAGGAGATCTTCCTTGCCTGCGGTTACAAATCGGACATTCTCCGCAGGGAGATCGGGGACGGTTCCGACCTGGGTGTGAACATCATCTACTCAGATGAGGACACGCCTTTGGGGACCGGCGGGGCCATGAAACAGCTGGAATCCGTTCTGGACCCTGTGTTCGTGGCGGCCAACGGCGACACCCTGGTGGATATCGATGTGCGCAAGGTCGTCGAAACGCATCTGAATAACAATGCGAAGATCACCATCGCTCTTACGCAGGTGGACAACCCCTGCGAGTACGGCATCGCCCGTCTGGAGAAGGACGGTCGTATCTCCGAATTCAAGGACAAACCCCGTCCAGAGGAGGTGTTCTCCGACCGCATAAATGCCGGTGTTTATGTCGTCGACAAGAACGTTCTGCAATATGTGCCAGAACACTCGTTTTTCGATTTCTCGAAGGACCTCGTCCCGCTGATCACCGAGAAGGGATGGAGGGTGCAGGGACATCTCCTCGAAGGCGGAGTGTGGATGGACGTCGGCCGTCCGTCGGACCTGATCAGAGCAAACCTGGTCATGGCGGACAGGCGCTTCTCCGATACCGATTTTCATGTGGGTGCAAGAACTGAACTCTCACGTCCTTTCTACCTGGGAAAGGATTCCGTTGTTTCCGATTCGAAATTGGATTCCTGTGCGGTGCTGGATAATTGTAAGATCTCCGGCAGCACCATTTCGAAATCTTTAATAATGCGCGGGTGTAATATAGCGAACGCGAGCATCACAGACAGTATACTGGGTTGTGATTGTGTCGTGGAAGAAGGGGCTGTTGTGCGCGGCTGTGTCCTGAAGGACGGGACCGTTGTAAGCAAAGGAATGGTCCTGGACAAACGGATCTGATGACAATGTCTGAGATAATTCGCTCACGTGCCCCTATGCGTATCGGATTGGCCGGCGGAGGTACCGACGTCAACCCGTATGCGTCCGAGAAAGGCGGGTACGTTTTCAACACGACCATCAACAAATACGCCTACAGTACACTGAAGGCCAGGAACGACCACGTCATGCGTGTGACCTCCGAATACTACGGGAGGTATCAGGCACCTTTGGACGGCGGACCTCTGCCTCTGGACGGCAACATGGACCTTATCAAATCCGTTACGAATCACTTTGGTATCACAGACGGATTTGAAATTTCAATCAGTTCCGACGTCCCGGCAGGTTCCGGACTCGGCGGTTCGTCCACGATGATCGTCTCCATGATCGGTGCGGTCGCCAACTGGCTGGATATCGATATGTCCAAGATGGAGATGGCCGCTCTGGCATATCATCTCGAGAGGGATGTCATCGGACTTTCCGGCGGTAAGCAGGACCAGTATGCGGCCGTTTTCGGAGGATTCAATTCATTCAAGATCGATGCGAACGGTGTCAATGTCCTTCCTGCGAAGATCCATCCTGATATCATTCATGAACTTCAGTGCCGTTCAGTGATGTGTTTCACCGGAACCACGCACGATTCCGCATCCATTATCGACACCCAGGTCAAATCCTACAAAGAGGGAAAGAATGACGACGCCCTGGACCATTCGAAGATCATCGCGGTCCAGCTCCGTCAGGCCCTCCGTCACGGGGACATCAACGAGGTCGGTAAGCTGCTGGGCGAGTCCTGGATATACAAGAAACAGTTCTCGAACAAGGTCTCCAACCCGCTCATCGATGATCTTTATGATACCGCCATCAAGGCCGGGGCCATCGGAGGCAAGATCTCCGGTGCCGGAGGCGGCGGATTCATGTACTTCATCTGCGACTACGACAAGAAGGCAAGCGTTTCCCGCGCATTGGCCGCCAAGGGTGCCACGGTCTCCGAGTTCTCGTACGAACCCGAAGGCGTGATCTCCTGGAGGAGCAAGGTTTGAACGGGGACAAGAAAAGAGCGGTCCTGGTCGATCGGGATGATACGCTCTGCCCGAATGTCCCCTATTGTGACGATCCTTCGAAGATACATGTTTTTCCGGATGTTCCTGGAGCAATCAAGCAGCTTAACCAGGCGGGTTTTCTGGTGCTGATGGTGACCAACCAGTCCGGCATCGGAAGAGGCTATTTCGGATATTCAGAACTTGAATCGGTCAATCATGAATTGATATCTCAGATCCGGGCCGGCGGAGGGAGGATCGACGATGTCTTCTTCTGTCCGCATACTCCAGAAGATGATTGTGATTGCCGCAAACCGAAGGCCGGTATGGGAAAATGGGCGATCGAGAAGTATAATCTCGATCCTGCGGAATGTTGGATGATCGGCGATAAAGATCTCGATATCGAATTCGGTCAGAGCCTGGGCATGAAAAGTATCAAGGTTTCTCCGGAGCACCCGTTTTTTGAGGCAGTGAAAACTGTTTTGTTTGAAACTTTGCTTTGATTCGTAGAGTCTAATATACCATTAACTTGATTTCCCGTGATTTCTTCATACTACATTTACAGAGGCTTCGAACCAAGGTC
>CAVGRR010000121.1:1890-2929 GCA_963631655.1 Eggerthellaceae bacterium | reverse complement strand
ACAGGGATCTGAATGCCAGTCGTAACATCCTGCGCCGCGGGGGCCGCGGCCTCAGCCCGGAGCTGTGAATCGTGGGACCTCACCGGTCGCCACAGAATAGATCGCCAACACGGTGGTCTAATAACCCCTCAAACGTGATACGAGGACCGTATTGGAATCCGTATGCTCCAACCCGAACCTCGCCCTCAGCGAGGAATTGGTCAGCTGTTTGTGTCCCATGAACATGATGCAGGCGTGCATATAGCAGTTCCAAACACGCTCATCTAGAGCCATATCCGAGAACGGTGCGTAACCCTGCATGATCACCCTTGTTCCAAACTCGCTCGGCCTTATTGTCGGAACGGGCAGGAAATACGCTTCGCATGACTGTACCACCCTGTCCCATCCGGAACCCGGTTCCTCGCACAATCCCATCCTCCTCATCATGTACGACATGGCATCATTCCTGGACACCGGTTCGGTATCGAGGATCCTGTCCGCATCGACCATCATGGTTCCGGGATTGCTGATCTCTACACGGTCATCGAATATCTCCACGGCCAGATTCTTACCGGTGACCGACAGATCCTGGTGTATGAGCGCATTGGCCAGCAACTCTCTGAAAGCCACATCGGAATAATGCCGTTCCAGATGCCTGACCCCTTCTACGAAAACCTCTCTGGACGGAAGGAGGAGATCGACCAGTCTCACAGTCTCCTCGAAAGCTATGGCATAGCCGCGGAACTCCGTGGTATCTCTCACGATGCTGATCGAGGTCACGCCGTCGTATCTGACCAACCTCAACGCCCTGCGTACGAGATTCGGGAAGTCCTCCAACGATTTGCAGAAGAGGAGGGCCCCCATAACCGTGATCGTATACAGGCCGTCATCCTGTTCGATCAGCACCTTGTTACTGCACAGTCCCTCTATGATGAGATTCTCACTGGCGCCGAGGGGGACATTCATGAGTTTGGCATACCCCTCGAAATCCGCCCCAATAAATCGTGCCGTGAGGCGGTGAGATGCCGATGTCGATAGCTGCGCCCTATCGGGCGAAGCC
>CAVGRR010000121.1:0-1880 GCA_963631655.1 Eggerthellaceae bacterium | reverse complement strand
TGGCCTGCGATATGAATTTGGACAAGACACCCGCAGGCCATCGTCGAATATGGGCCACTCCTATTTCACGATAGCCCTGCGGACTCGTCCGCAGGAGCTGAGCCCGTGAAGGTAGCCATCGGAATCGACGTACACAAGGAGAACTGCGCAGCATTCGCCGTTCGCAAGGATAACAGGAAGGACAAGACCGGATATCTCGAGACGATCAACACCGAACTCCGCAGGTTCAAATCGAACGCAGTGGGATTCAGGAAGTTCGAGGAGGTCGTCGGCCACAAGCACGAGATACACATCCTGATCGAGAACTCCACCAAGACGCACGAGGTCTATTGGATCCTGAAGAACATGGGCTACGATGTCATTGTGGCCCACACCACCGACCTCTACAGGATCACCAAGTCCAACAGGAAGAACGACGACCGCGATGCCATGGAGCTCGCCCACTACATGAGGAGACGGCTCAACGGCGAGAACGAATTCCAGGAGGCGTTCATCCCCACGCACGAGCAGATGAGGCTCAGGAGCCTCTGCAGGTTCCTGGCCGATCAGAAGAACAGGATGACCGTCACCAAGAAGCAGGTCCGCGCATACATGCTGCTCAACGGGATCTACGACCTGGACAACTATCAGGACGTCGGATCCTGCCATGCGATCAAGAAGCTCGGGACCATGGACGACCAGTTGCCGAGGCTGTTCGCGGAATCGATGAATCAGACCAGGAAGCTCATCGGTTTCACGGAGAAGGTGATCCGCCAGGAGTTCGGGAACAACAGGATGTTCGAGATCCTGTTCTCGATCCCCGGTTTCGGGCTGCACACCGCCTCGTACATCGCGTCGATCGTCATCGACATCGGGAGATTCGAGACGAAGGAGGGATTCTCCAGCTACTTCGGGGTCCGCCCCAGCCAGAGGGATTCGGCCGACTCCCAGAAGAGCGGCCACATAAGCCACCGGGGCGACGAACTGGCCAGGAGGCTGGCCTACCAGGCCACGTTCGTCCACATCTTCAACTGCCCCGATTCGTTCATCACCGAGAAGTATCACAGGTTGGTCTCCCGTGGCAAGCATCACCGCGAAGCGGTGATCGCATGCACCAACTCGATGCTCATGATGGTCCATACTCTCCTTCGGGAGAACAGATTCTACAAGTGCGACCCCAAGGAACTGGCCAAGGCCAGGGCCCAGGCCGAGAAGATGGACATAGACTACGAGGAGGATGAGGTACCCGAACTGCCGGATGAATCCGCGGAGTGAGTCGTTCGCGATCCGATGGTTCAGGATGGGGGACGACGAAATGGCAATGGTTCTCTTTCGGTCTCCGGGACTGCGCTCGAAATCGTTGTAGTAGTCATCCCCTGTGCTGGAAGCGGAAAGGAGTCCGGGGTGCGCCCCGGGACTTGAGATATAAAGCGGCAATCTGGAAGGGCTGTCGGAATCGCTCGGAATTCAAACTTACCCTATGCACCGATCAGCGTGAGCTATGCCGAAATCTATTTTTCAGTGTACACTTTTGTGGATTCTGCACGCCACGATTAATGGAATAAAATGATAAGGAACGTCCGACAGGATTGGAATAAATGGAAAAGGTTGTCTCGGCACGGGAGTGCCGGGAGATTAGTAAAGAGGCGCAAGGTGGGGGCAGAGGGATTTGAACCCTCGTCAGCGGGTTTCCACTACCGGGGAGCGACCCCGGTTGAATCAATGAGTCATCGCTCCAGTTAATCATCAACTGTCAGCAAACCCATTTTCAATCACTCTCAATAACTGGAGCCCACCAGTCTGCCAGGTTAGCCTATACCCCCTTGAGCGTGATTGCGAGTTGCAATCACTTCTTGCGCATTTTTGCTGCTCTCTTTCTTCTTCTCATTTTCTTCTTGCGC
>CAVGRR010000120.1:0-2943 GCA_963631655.1 Eggerthellaceae bacterium | reverse complement strand
GTTCTGAAGCGGGTCTGCGTCTCCTCTAGGCCTCTTCTGGACCAGGCCATATCCGAATTTTGCTGAACTGATAAAAGTTCTCCAGTAATCGATGTGCCAATCGATGGCCGTCACCGGAGTCGGAGAGTCGGAGATCATCAGGACGTTGTCGATCCAGCCGAAGACGGTGTAATCGAGGCGGTCGTACTTGACCGCGACATAGGACACATTGACCAGGTCTTCAAAGGTCCAAAAGACCGTGGTCTCCTCGGACTGCTCTCTGACGGCTGAGAGCTTCAGACGGCTGAAGAGGTCTTCCTTCGACGGACGGAGTTCGTCGGTGATGGTGATGTCGGCTGTGGGAAGTGTGGCGCCGATGGAAGGCACCTCTGCGGCACCGTCGACAAACCCGGTGTCGTTCCACAGCTCGACTTTAGTGATTTTCATGGCAGTAGCAAAGGGCCGAAGCCCTTAAAATGTTTACTTTTTCAAAAGTGCCTGGGCAAGGAGCTGGACAAGGTCGTCCTTGCTCATCTCCTTGTCATCAGTCTCAGCACCACTTTTGGCGGCATCGGCCACCTTGGCTTCGATGGTCGTGTAGTAGGTGGCGTCTCCAACATGGCCAATGAGGTGATAGTCGGTCAGGCAGTAGAGCACAACATCGAGAGCAAGCATCGCGACGGCTATCTCCTCGGTTCCGGTGAGATAACCGCGGCCGATGGCGATGTCGACGGCGAGAGCGGAGACGAGAGTGGTCACCACCGCTCCCAGGATGGGAATTATGAGGTAGGGGATGACCGCGAACTTCTCGGTTCCGAGGTCATCCTCTGCATGCTTTTTCTGGTGTGCGACATACTGACTCCACTGGGTGAGGCCCAGGATCAGGAGCACTGCCACAAAGGCAATGCCGATGACGATTTCTTTTTCAAGGATATTTTCGAACATTTTTGAACTCCTTTGAACGATCGTTGAAATGGTGGCGAAGGCCATCGCAAACCAGACCCATCTCTGGGTCAGGATGTAATCGCCGACCTGTGACCACCACCTCATGCTCAGGCACTCGCGAAGATGTACTTGGTGTTAAACATCTTGTTCTGACCCATTGCGAAGGCGTACGACATGAAAAATGCGGTGGAGTGCCTCACAGGGTTGCGGAAGCTCTCGGTGATGATGGAGTCGGGCATCGGGATGATCTCCGGAGCGCGGTTGTCGAAGACGATCGCGAGGAGGTCACCTGCTGCGGAAGGCTTGCCTGCGACGGTTCCGGGGAAGGAGTCCACGAAGCCCATGTCGGTCTTGACCGAAATGTAGTCAGGGTGGAAGGTCTCGGAGTAGGTTTTGCGGAAGGCCTTGTATTCGACGGATTTGTCCATGATGATGGAGATGGCGTCAGATTTGGTTTCGTATCCGAGGGCGTTGAACTTTGTCGATTTCCACTTGAAGTCTTTTTGTGTTGTGTTGTACAACTCTTCCAAAAACTCGTCAGCGAATCCAGAGTCTCCGGGCTTGGTTCCGAGGGTGACCATCTGAGACGCAAGTGCCCCGTGGGTGGATGCGCCAAAATATTCGTTGCTCGCGGTGTACATGTCCATCAAATAAGAGGAATTGAGCTGTGCCGCGATGGCGGAGTAGGCATCTCCTAACATTTCGGGTGTCTGCACGAACTGTTTGAGCCACCTATCGTTAACTTCGATGTCGACGGTCCTGTCGAGATTCTTGGAGATGACGGTGCTGAGCATTTCGGGCTTGGTGGCGTTGAAAAGTTCAGTGTCGTCTGCGAGCGGGTCATACGATTTGGACTTGACACCCTTGAAGACCCCGGTCATGGACGCGTTTCCACGCTGGAGGGGGGACTTCAAGAATTTCGAGTAGGGATTGCTCTGATTCTCAGGGCCATAGATCATGGCCCTTCCGATGTCGGAGAGCATGGAAGAGCTGAACACGCCGTTGTCATTGATGGGGGTGTAGCCCTTGAGGTTGGTAACGTTGTCGCCTGTGGCAAAATTCGCTGTGGTGACGCTGGGGACGTTCGACATGTTGGAAGTGCCGAAACGGTCGGAATATCTGGTGTCCTGATCGGTCAAATTATCACCTGTTTAAGTGCTTTCTCAGCGATCTCCTTAATGCGGTCATGATACTGTTCTTCGAGTGACTTCTCCGGGGCATTAACTCCGTGGTCATCGGGAACAGTGGCAGAGCGCACGAGAGAGCGGGTGAGTTCGCTGTTTGCCTGACGCAGAGATTCGTTCTCTGCGGTCAGCTTGGCGGTGGTCTCCTCGAAGGAGGCTTTCATCGCTTTCATCTGCTCACGGAACTCATCGACAACTTTTTCGATTTCAGACTTTGGCTGTTCCGGTGCAGGTGTGGGTGGGACTTCATCGCTCATGCTCAATCAGTCCTCAGGGGCGCATAATGGGTCTTAGTCGTGGTGTAGACTTCAGGCATTTCCATCGTCTGCTCAGTAATGGCGAGATGGTTGTCGTCGTACATGTCTGCATAGCATGCAGGCATCTCGATCGTCTTCTTCCCGCAGATCGCGTAGGTGACAGTCTGCCCCTTGACGAGTTTGGTCTCGTACCTGTCAACTTTGATGATTTGGCTCATGCTTAATTCACTCTCACAAAGGGGACGATTCTGCAGACAGTCAACGCTTGCACGAGCGTCCTCTCCTTCCGGAGTTATGCAATGGACTGAATGTGTCGATTAGCCTGCAGTGTCCGATATGGCCATCATTTCAAAAGTATTTGAAATGTTCGGTCAATTTGGGACGTTGGATACATCAAAGGGTAGTTACATCCAATTTATAAAGACCCGGAGAGGTTGACTCCGGAGCGGAGGGCGGGCGGTCGCGGGTAGACGGCGGGTGGCAGAGGGCGGACGGCGGGCGGACCGCGGGCGGGACGCGGGTGACGGCGGGCGGGACGCGGGTGACGGCGGGCGATTTTTTACGGGTGAGGGTAGGTG
>CAVGRR010000119.1:0-3016 GCA_963631655.1 Eggerthellaceae bacterium | reverse complement strand
ACATTTAGTTGACAAATTGTGTACATTATTGGCAAACAACTTTGGTCCGGAGTTATCACCGTTGGTCCGGACACTAAGAACAGGCCGCCGCCGAAAAGTGCTGTTTAAGGGATGCAGCATCGTCGAGCGGAGTTATCGCGAAGACCGCGGCGGTCTGATTCCGAGGATGTGAAGCAGATGGAAATGAAAATGGTCACAGCAGCAACATTGCCATTGGTGCCGTTCCATAGGGGTGCTGATTCCGCTTCCGCGGATGAAGCGGTCCCCGTCATATTCAGCGTAAGATCTGCAGAACATGTCAATCTTGCGGATGCCACAAATGAAGCATCCGCGGGTTCCGCAGGAACCCAGTCGGATCATATCGATTCCGACGTCATCGAAAGAGATCATTCTGGATCTCAAATGAGGTTGTATCTATGAAAAGATCAGTACTGTTAATCATCGCCGCACTTGTGTGCGCATCGGCATATGTGCTGTTGGACAATTCCAACGACACCAGTGCCGAGCTTACCGATCAAGAAGGCGTTATCGGATCTACAAGTGTCACATATAAATTCGAAGCATCCACCAAAACCCTTACCTTCAACGGTTCCGGAGATATGGGCAATCTGGCTCAGAACAACTGTCCGTGGCAGTCCTACATGGATTCGATCGAATCGGTCGTTTTCGAAGGTGCTCTCACCACCGTCGGGATGGGTGCATTCTCCGAGGCAACGTCACTTACCTCCGTGAGGTTTAACGATACTGTTCAAACTATCGGACAGAATGCATTCTACAACTGTACCTCCCTTAACTCGGTGACCTTCGGCACCGCCGTTACGACCATTGCATTCTCTGCATTCCAGGGCTGTTCCTCGCTCACCTCTATGCTCCTGCCGACCACCGTCTCTTCCATAGGCGTATATGCTTTTCAGGACTGTTCATCCCTCACCTCGGTGGAACTCGGTTCCGCCACGTCTGTCGGAAACTCCGCTTTCGAAAGATGTTCCAGTCTGACCTCTGTGGTCATCCCCGATTCCGTCACGACCGTCGGAGACATGGTGTTCCGCGACTGCACCTCCCTCTCCACCGTGACCATCGGTAAAGCGGTCACCTCCCTCGGATCTTCTGTGTTCGAGCATTGTACCGCCCTCGTTTCGATCAAGGTCAACAGTGAAAACGGAACTTATACCGATGCTGACGGAGTACTTTTCAATAAGGACAAGACGACTCTTATTCAATACCCTGCCTGTAAGACAGGCACCTCGTACACTGTCCCCTCCAGCGTTAAATCTCTCGGAGATGCTGCGTTCTACGGCTGTGTCAACCTCACCACCGTCAATCTCGGTTCTGCAGAGTCTATGGGTTCCGAGATGTTCACCGGTTGCAAGGCACTCACCACCGTCAATCTCGGATCCGTCAAAGAAATCAAGTTACGTGCGTTCAAAGACTGTACTTCTCTCAAAACCCTCGATATCAGCTCCGTGAACCGTATCCAGAGTGAAGCATTCTATGGTTGTACCTCTCTTACTGGTGTAACTCTCTCCAAGGATATCCGTGCCATCGAAAGTAAGATGTTCTACGGCTGCACCTCCATCACCACCATAGATCTCAGCCAGATCAATATGATCCAGGATGATGCATTCTACGGCTGCACCAGCCTTGATACTGTGACCTTGGGCGAGTCGCTCATGGATATCGGAAGATATGCATTCTATGACTGTACCTCGCTCACTAAGATTACTATCCCGAAATCGGTCAATTCCATCGGTAACTATGTGTTCTGGAACTGTGCATCTCTCACCGAGATCGAGGTCGTTGAAGGAAACGAAAAGTATTCCGATATTGAAGGTGTGCTTTTCGAAAACAAGACCAATCTGATCAAATATCCTGCGGCCAAGGACGGTTCGTCATACCAACTTCCTGAAAATGTTACTTATGTCGCATCGGATGCATTCTGGGACTGTACCAAACTGCAGTCCTTCACTGTGGCCGAGGGCAACAGCAAGTTCAAAGAGGTCGGGGGCGTACTTTGCAACGATATTGACGGTAAGATCAGTCTTGTCGCATATCCTGCCGGCAAGACCGATTCTACTTACACGATACCCGCAGAAATCACGGATGCCAGCACCTATTATGCATTCTGTGGCAGTAAGAATCTTACAAAGGTTGTGTTGCACGACAATATCACTGTCGGTAATACCGTGAGTGTAGCTCTGGCATATTGTCCTGCGCTTGAAAATATCGAGGACAGCAGCAATTCAAGGTACAAGCTTGTCGACGGGGCCCTCTATAACAAGGAAGGCACGAATCTGGTATTGTGCCTTTCCACAAAATCAGGGGTGTTTGATGTAGCTGACGGAACCGAGACCATTGCGCCTTATGCATTCGCTAACGCCTGCAAGATCACCACGTTGAACTTCCCGGACTCGGTCAAACAGATCGACTTCTGTGCATTCCTTGATTCGGGATTCGGCGGTTTCGGATGCAGTTCCCTGTGTAGCATAACCTTCGGAAATGGATTGACCACTATCGATTCGGGTGCATTCAGCAGGATCGAATTCTCTGCTGATGGCAAAACCCTTGAAGGCTCGGCCGACAATCTGAAGGGAAAGACCTTCGCTATCTGTAAAGGAACCCTTGAAACCGGATTCGAACACTCTGATGGAGGACATATTCTCACTGCTGTGGATGAGGTCCTCAGTACCGATTCCACCGACGGCGTGAAGGCACATCAGAAATGTTCTGTCTGCGGACAGAACCTCCTCAATGGAAAGGTTGCTTCCGAAGCGGACCTTAAGATCCCCATGGGCTCCGGAAGCGGAAGTTCCGGCGACAGCGGAAGCAGCAGTGGTGAAGGAAGCGGAACCACTGGAGACAGTGGAAGTATAAGTGACAGCGGAAGTGCCAGCGACAGCGGTAGCAGCAGTGGTGAAGGCACTGGAACCACTGACGGAAGCGGCAACACGGATGGAAGCGGAAGCAGCGAAGGCAGTGGAACCACCGATGGAAGCGGCAACACGGATGGAAACGGAAC
>CAVGRR010000118.1:0-3045 GCA_963631655.1 Eggerthellaceae bacterium | reverse complement strand
GGGTTGGGAAAGAGATTCGCGCGATCATCGTGAAGGGGAACGAGGACGGATGGTACCGTTTCCACACCGAGACGGTGCTCACATCGATGGAGTTCCCCAATCCGGACCTGATAACGATCGAGGGGAACACTGTCGTCCTGCCGAAGATGAAGGATCTCGGGCCGATGAGGTTCAGATATCACGGCAGACCCCTCCCGGAATTCGGTCTCAAGATGTGCATTGTCAAGAAGCGCAAGAAGTTCTGGTACGGCGGTTTCGTCTACGCATACGAGGAGATCGTCACGGAACGTCCGGAGGACGACAGGACGGCCGTCGGAATGGATCTGGGGCTGAAGACGTTGGTGACGGCCTCCGACGGGGAGACCTACGAGCACATACGGTTCGAAAAGGACGGCAAGGAGATCGCTAAGATCCAGAAGAGGATGGCCAAGTACGAGCCGGGTACCCCTGAGCGCGAGAAATACAGGCAACATCTGGAGAACCGCTTCAAGCACATCGCCGACCGCAGACTCAACTATCTCCGGCATGTGGCCAAAAGTCTGGTGGAGAGGTACGCCTACATCGCCATGGAGGACATCGACATCAAGAAGTTGATCCTCAACGAGGAATACAAAGGGATCCGGCGCTCCCAATACAGCGCTTCATGGGGGATACTGGATAGGGTCCTCGCCTTGGCCGCGGCCAAAGCGGGGACGGTCATCCAGAAGGTGGATCCCCGCATGACATCGCAGATGTGCTCCGGATGTGGGCGCATCGTCGCGAAGGACCTGTCGGAGAGGATGCACATGTGTCCTCACTGCGGACTCGAGATCGACAGGGACCTCAACGCGAGCAGAAACATCCTGGCCGCGGGGGAAGCGGCCGCGCCTTCGAGGTGCAGATCGTGGGACATCACCGGTCGCCACATATCGAAGACCACCAACACGGTGGTCTAAAATCCCCTAAAATCCATTAACGAATTCCGAGGCTGTTGCACTTATCCTCGCCCCGAATCCGACCGTTTCCTGCTTCCGATCGACGGAATCCGCCATTCTCCGACCACTCTCCGTCTCTGTGCATACCTCGCTCCCGACGGGATGGGTCATTTCTGCTGTCATTCCGCCTCGATTCTCGGTATTTCCACGCATTCAACGGCGTGAAACCGCCCCGATCATGCCACGGGCAGGGTGCCTCCGCGATGGTCGATAAGTGCAATAAAGAAGGTTAATATATGATATTGCACTATATCATATGAGGACCATGAGAGTGCCCGCCGAGATCAGAGCCGTGGAGAGGCCGCCCAATACCATAGTGTACGCGTTCGGCCACGATCCGGTGAAGTACAACGTGAAACAGAGGATCTGGGAGGAGGTCGACGGGAGGAAGGTCCAGAGGGACGGCCCCACCGTGGGAGCAATCATCGACAACCGGTACGTTCCGCTGAAGCCCCGGATCACCTACTCCGAAGCCGACGTCCTCTCCTGGGGGAGGTCGCAGCTGGTCGTGAACCTGTCAGGGGACATCCTGGAGGACCTCCTTTCCGTGTACTGTCGCGAGGATGCCCTGAAGACCTATGTCATGGCCGTGCTCCGCACCGTCGAGGGCGATCTGAAGGACTACGAGATGAAGGACGCCTACGGCCTCGATTACCTGTCGGTCCTGTACCCCGGGGTGCCCCTGTCCAAGGACACCGTCGGCGACCATCTGTTCAATCTCGGCAGGGTGTGCGGCCGCATAACCGAGTTCATGTCCCTCCGGGCGGCCAGGGTCCCCCTGAACCATTTCCTGGCGGCCGACGGGATGCTGAAATCCTACGAGAGCGACGACGGACCGTTCTCCGACTTCTCCAGGAAGGCCCTCAAGACCGGCACACGCGACGTGCTGGTGCTATTCCTCTACGATGTGGACGCCATGGAGCCCGTGTGCTCCACCGTCTATCCGGGGAACATGAACGACGTCTCCGCCTTCGACGATTTCCTGAGCACGAACAACGTGACCCGGGGGGTCATAGTGGCCGACAAGGGTTTCACCTACGAGGCCGCGAAGAGGAGGTTCCTGGACAACCCCGACCTCCATTTCCTGCTGCCACTGAGGCGCGACGCCAAGGTCATCGAGGAGTACCGCGTCCTGAACACCGATGCCAGCCTCAGGAACCGCTACGGGATATCATGCCGCAAGGTCAGGATGCACGACGGCAGGTTCCTCTACGCATTCCGCGACCCGGAGATGGCGAAGAACGAGGAGCAGGCCTGGCTGGAGGAGCACTCCGATTACGATCCTGCGGAACTGGAGTCGTTCCGCAGGGCCGCCGGGACGATAGTGTTCGTTTCGGACGTGGACACTTCGCCGGAGAACATCTTCGCCGCCTACGAGGAGCGCTGGGACCTGGAGGTCCTGTTCAGGTTCTACAAGCACATCCTGAACATGGACGAGACCCGGGTGGAGTCGGAGCAGTCGGTCATCGGTACGGAGTTCGTGAACTTCTTGTCGGTGATCATGATGAGCAGGCTCCGCAAGGCGTTCTATTCGGTGGAGAGGCTGCAGAAGAGGTCCTTCAGGAGCAACATGAAGCTGCTCAGGAAGGGCATGATGATCAGGTCCGGACCCGGGAAGGAATGGATGCTCAGGAGGATATCCGACAAGGAGGAGAGGATCTTCATGGAACTCGGGCTCATACCGAAGCCCGAGAAGGAGAAGAGGAAGAGGGGCAGACCCCCCGGCAGCAAGAACCGGGCGAAGTGAAAAGTGCAACAACCTCGGAATTTGTTATTTGAAGGCACGCCTACTAATTCTAGGAATAGATGTGGGTTGGACTCACGACCAGAAGGTCCTTGTTAACAGTTTTCCAGACTTTGAAGGGAAACGTAGAGCGCTTGAAATCGCATCAGAACTCACACCGTATGCGACTCAAGCCGCCTATCCGTCCTTGATCCGCGACAGTATCGATTCCGAAGATGCCGAAGAAGCATATGATTTGTCAATGGAACTGGTAGCTCTAACATCCTGCTTCGAAACAGGCACTCCAGAGCCCAGAACCAAACAGACGACATTGTTCAACAAGAAACC
>CAVGRR010000117.1:0-3117 GCA_963631655.1 Eggerthellaceae bacterium | reverse complement strand
TGCCTGACCATGTGTTACTGTAATGCATTCACATTCTTTAACCGTAACACGAAATCGGCAGCTTTCCCACGAAAAGTGATAGAACCTAACTTTTCCGTTCAGGCAGTGGTCTGAACGGAACTTTTCATCACCTTTGCTATTGTTTTTATATTCAAAATTTCATGGAGTACTGCACAGAAGGATGGTACAACCATGTATGGGGATAAGGATGTTGAGAGCCAGGTAAGGCTCATCCGTTCGGTCATCGGACGCAAGTCGCTCGAGATCGACGATATTATCGAACAGGCTACTTCGGTTCCTCCGGAGCAGGCCCAGAATTTTGAAGACCTCGTTGATTTCCTCAAGAAGGACATCATCGGATACAAGGCGATCACCGCCTACCTTACCAAGGGAACGATGGATGCCACTACGGAACTCTATGAGATCGAATCCCTGCCGGAACGCGTGGTCGGCCTTTACAACGACTTCTATCTTCCCACCCTGATGGGATCCGACCTCGAAGAGGAGGAGACCGCAGCGAAGATGAAGAGCGCGATCGCCAAGCAGCGTGCCGCCTTCAGGTTCGTAGACCTCGGCAAGGCAGCCCTCGAGAATCCCCTCGTCACCGCTCTGCTCACACAGCACCCTGATATCCTTGCGGTCATCGGAAAGTATGTGTCTGCAGACCCCGAACTTTACAACGCATTATCAGAATGAGGCCAGGGGCCGTTCATCGGCCTCACCTCATTGATTTTTAATTTATCTGGTTCATTATATAATGGATGATGCCAATCAAGGCATTATGTTCGCGAATGCCTGCGAAAAGGCAATGAAATTCACACACCCCTGTGTGGTTTCCACCAGGACCGTCGACGGAACCCTGAAATCCTCCGTTGCGACATATTTCTTCATCAGCAAGACCGGATGGGCAATTACAGCGGCCCATGTGTTCTCCCAGCTTCAGAAATTCAATTACGACAGGGAACACATCAAAGAGGTCAATGATAAACGCCAGGCTGCCGAAGCGGCACACATGCCCTGTTCGATGACCATGGACCCCAAATGGATCACCAACCATTCGATCTGGTGGGGTTTCGACGGTATCCGCGAATCACAGATCCATCTTTTCCTCGATGCAGATCTTGCTGCCGTAAAACTGGAGAATGTTCCGCCCCAGTTCATTCAGGAAGTGGCGGTTTTCGGAAATCCCGATGAACTCCGTATCGGAACTAGTCTCTGCAGGATCGGTTTCCCGTTCGTGGACCTGGAGCCCAAATTCGAGAACAACAATTTCATTTTGGACCAAGGCGTCAGGAATCTTGTTCCCTTCCCACTCGACGGGATCTTCACCCGCGGACTTCTCTGTAAGGTCAACGATCAGATAACCATCAAACAGATCGAGACCTCCTCTCCGGGATTGAAAGGTCAGTCCGGCGGTCCGCTGTTCGATACCAACGGTACCATCATGGGTATGCAGGTGAGGACTCAGCACATCCCCCTCGGTTTTGCCCCGCACATCAAAGACAACGGTGTGGACTATGTCGAACACCAGTTCATCAATACGGGTGTTGCACTGCACGCTTCTGTCATCATGCAGAAACTCATCAGCAAGGGTGTTCCTTTCGAGACCGTTTCGAAGGGAGCTGACGGTGCCTCATATATCATCAATTGAGGTGGAAAGTTCTTAACATCGTGGGGACT
This sequence comes from Eggerthellaceae bacterium, assembly GCA_963631655.1. Taxonomy (GTDB): domain Archaea; phylum Thermoplasmatota; class Thermoplasmata; order Methanomassiliicoccales; family Methanomethylophilaceae; genus Methanomethylophilus. The sequence continues at coordinate 1,437 of CAVGRR010000117.1, read as the reverse complement.
GCAATTAATTAAGTTAATTGCGTAATTGCAAACATTAATTGCAGCCCTATTAATTTCTTTCTTAATTTGCTAAATTACATGAAATCTTTGGATCTATCAAATCTTGATAACCCATATGCCACTTTTCCTGCTGCCTTCCCTAGAGATAATATTCATTTTACGTAATTTATCGACATGGTGTCTAATTACATTAAGTGAAAGTTCGGATTTTAAAGAAATTACGGGCAATGAGGCATTTGGATTGTTAGAAAGAATTTTCAATATTATTTGATCTGTTTTATCTAGCGTATATTCGAACCCGCCCGCGGACAAAGAAGATTTTTCCTTAGGACGCAGCGTAACCAAAAGCTCATCGGACTCATATGAGAACTCTGGCTCAGGATTGCCATTATTTTTACATGCTGTTAAAACCCTCTTTATTCCTTGTCCCCAGCCTTCGATATATCTCATTGTGTAAAAAGCATCGGCAAGTTTCTTGTTACGTTTAACTGATGCATGTGCGCATTTCAAATTTTCCAAGGTAATTCCCTCTGGCAATAAGCCAGGAGAATAAACTTTTAGTTTATCATCATAAACGTGAATTGACACTTCCCGTTGAAGACTATAATCCTTATGGACAATAGCGTTAACAACAATCTCTCTCACAGCATCTAGCGGATACTTATACTCAATTCCTCTAGTTGCGGTGCCAGTATCATATCTATATGTGGGTTGGATATATTTGTCACTAAGGACACGTAAACATTCATCCGGCAACATAACTAATGGGACATTGTCAAGTATATCGTCCCTTAAAAGCGTGCCCTCTTTGTTGAAAAAACCAATTTTGATGTACGATCCATACATATATTGATCTGGATTTTTAGCAAACAATACGGTTGCAGTAAGAGATAGTTTATCTCCGCAAAGAAGGTTCATTGTTTTCAATGCGCGCGCCATATCAGTTTCTGGAAATTCATCTGGTATGCGCTTCGCTTCTTTGCCTTTCACTATAAAACGCTGGAATGCATCGTCAGATAGATCGTTAAAATCGACATCACAAGGTTGATCTAACCATTGAACGTTCATTTCGTTTAAAAGGATCTTTTTTAGAGGATTGCCCCCCAGCTGCTGTGTGGTGTTTCCGACACGAAAATAAAATCTTCCCTCGTAATCGATGACCTCATCTCCTTTTGGAACATCGATTATAATACAATCTTTACCACCAATATTCACAGCACGAGTTTCCGAAATAAAATGCAATTTATTACATATAGTGTCTGAAATAATCTTGATGGTGCTCTTAATATCGCGGACCCCGACATATTCCCCATTATCGCGACGTCCGATAATCATACGACCACCTTTAGTGTTGTAGAAGGCAGCGATTGTCTTAAGATTCTTTTCTGCCCAGATTTCCTTCCATTCCATATCCAAATTTTCTATATCCATCTCTAC
>CAVGRR010000116.1:0-3141 GCA_963631655.1 Eggerthellaceae bacterium | reverse complement strand
TTTGCCGACGATCAGCGCGTTATTGAAAAGGGCATAGAGTATCCTTCCGATATGTCCGTTCTTCTGTGCTTCTGAGAATGCATCACGGATCTGGTGCTGGATCTGGTCCTCGCCCACAATGAGTGAATCGATCCCGCAGACGACCGTGAAAAGGTGCTTGATGCATTCCCTGTCCTCAAGGAAGTACCAGACCTGACGGTCTGCGAAGGGAATTGTGCTGCGGACAAGTCCGTCGAGGAAGGTCTTCACTGCCGAATTGTTCGGAGTGGAGATATACGCCTCCAGCCGGTTGCAGGTGCGGATGATAACATATTCCTCCACGGACCGGTTCTCTTTGAGTTTATCTCTGAGGGCGTCGTCGAGGTTCGGGATGATGTCTCCCAGGCACGTCATACCGCCGGCGGAAGAATGTGTGATATGAAGACTTATCAACATCGTGTTACCAGCCGAATACTTTCATATTATATTTGTATGTAAGAAGTAAGTCACTATATAATAGCTGAGTATCAACCGATGTATTTTTTCCATTCAGCCTTTGTATTTTTTCGTGATTGGAGATAGCCTAATCGTATAAGGGGCATCCTCCCTCCTTGACGTAGTATTAATAATGATAGCCGTTTTCGGCGTAATTATGGTTCAATGTCCGCGCGGTACCAGGGATTTCCTTCCGGATGAACTGGAGAAGAGAAGGTCTTACGAAGGAACGTTACGTGATGCGGCCCGCAGGTTCGGCTACAGGGAGATCCAGACCCCCATTTTCGAGGAGGCAGAGCTGTTCATCCTCAGATCCGGACCGAACGTTCTGAAGGAGCTCTACGCGTTCAAGGACAAAGGGGACAGGGACCTCGCTCTCCGTCCCGAGATGACCGCCGCCGTCGTGAGGGCGTTCGTCAACGGAATGAGCAACGACCCCAAGCCCATCAAACTGTTCTACTTCGGACCCTGCTTCAGGTACGAGAGGCCGCAGGCGGGCAGATACAGGGAGTTCTATCAGTTCGGATCCGAGATCATCGGTTCCGCCACCCCCGAGACCGACGCCGAGGCCATCGCCACCGCGTCGTTCATGATCAAGAGTCTGGGTCTTAAGAACTACAAGATGCGCATCGGACACATCGGAGTGCTCAGGCAGAAGATCGCGAACATCGGAGTGCCCAAGGAGAGGACCGCCGAGGTCCTTCAGAAACTCGACAAGAAACTGTACGACGAGGCCCGTCCGCTGCTTGCGGAGATGGGTGTCGCTGAGAAGGATGTCGAGGACCTGTTCAAACTGACCGAGACCGTCGGAGGCACCGAGGTGCTGTCCATGGTCCCCGGAGAGGCTGGAGATTATCTGTCCCAGGTTGTAGGATATCTTGACCTTATGGGCGTCAAGGACGTCGAGATCGACCTCGGTGTGGTCCGCGGACTCGACTATTACACCGGAATGGTGTTCGAGGCCGAGGCACCTGTGCTCGGAGCCGAGAAGCAGATCTGCGGAGGAGGTTCGTACACCCTTTCCGAACTCTTCGGCGGAGAGAAGGTCTTCTCGACCGGATTCGCCATCGGATTCGACAGGATCCTGCTCGCCATGGAGAAGGAAGGCATCATCTACCAGAGGAAGGGCATCGATGCCTATGTTGTGGCGGTGTCCGACGATGTCAGAAAGGACTCGTTCGCCATCGTCACGAAGCTCCGTGAAGCTGGCGTTTCCGCCGATATCGACATCATGGGCAGGAAACTCGGAAAGGCCATGAAATCCGCCTCGACCGAATGTGCCAGATACGCGGTCATCGTCGGTGCCAAAGAGCTGGAATCCGACTCCGTCACCCTCAGGGACATGGACTCCGGAGAGCAGAGCGTCGTTCCGATCTCCGAACTTGCGGACCGTATCTCGGCCGCCCGCTGATATCCTCATGAAACACATCCGTTCCGCAGACGAATGGCCCCTGCAGATGCGTCCGCATTCGATCGCGTTCGTCCGTCACGGGGAGAAGGCAGGTTCGGGGTTCTCTGCGGACCTGACCGAGAAAGGGTATCAGGATGCTGTCTCCGTAGGCAGCAGGATCCGTTTCCCGGTAGACCTTTTCCTGACGAGCCCGTCGCCGAGGGCGCTGTCCACCGCAAAGGGGATCCGTTCCGGAAACGGTTCTTCGGCAGACATAATCGAAATGTCCCAGCTCGCCGAACCGGGGCTGGGTATGTACATGGAGTTCGTCCCTGCGATGAGGTCCTTCTTTTCGGAGATCCTCGAGGTCATCGGTGAAAGGGGTGCGGAGACGATCGTGGCCGCCACCCACAATTATGTGGTCGAGTATGTGGCGGAGGTCATGGGGTGTCCGAGGTCCGAACCCGGTTATCTTTCAGGGTTGGTCGTCAATCTCGAGGATCTGAGTCAGATCTGCGAGAGGCTTTGAGTTTTGGTCTGATGATTGCATTCAGACATCTGTTCTACGTGTCATCAAGCCTTGCGATGTTAGTGAGCGATAGTTTCTTGGAAAGGGCCAGGTTTGTTCACTTCATAAAAACCCAGTTTCCTGATTTTCTAGAACCTTCGCGCTTTATAAGTCCCGATTGTTTGAATTTCGAGATGGTCTTGATAACGAACCCTTTGCTCAGTCCTGTTATTTCGGCAATCGTGTCTTGAGTCATACTGGGGTTGCCCTTGATCGCATCATAGATCAGCAGTTCTTTCTTAGTGTACCCTGTCTCTATTTCTCTTTCATATGCCGCAAGACGTTTGCGGGGGAATTTGAGTGTGACGATTATCTGCCCGGATGCGAATTCAAATGCATTTTTTCCATATTCTGAAACGATTATAGGTATTCCGTGTCCGCTGTGCTCACTCGCTCCTGCCTGTATGAACACCCTCATCAGGGATTCATTGACAGGCATACTGCGACCGGAGAAGAAATCATCCTCGGAAAGCCAGTATGGTCTGTTTCCATAGGAGATAACTTCGATGCGATCATCGAACATATGTACAGAGGGGGACATCAGAGACAGCCAGTTATTGTGAACACAGGCATTGACCCAGGCTTCTTTGAATGCGTCATAATTGAACAAATCTTGTTCTTGACGTGGTTCTCCGGAAACTTTGACCGCTGTTTCATTGAGGGATTTGACAAAGTTAAGGATCCCGTTCATTTCCGTTAATAGGGATTG
>CAVGRR010000115.1:0-3321 GCA_963631655.1 Eggerthellaceae bacterium | reverse complement strand
TTCTGATGATCCTAGCTGTCATCGCATCCGCGATGGCGGTGATGTTCGTCCTTCATGCAGAGACTGATAATTCCTCTGCAGAACTGATCGAAAACGGTCAGTGCGGGCCGGACCTCAATTATTGCATCTATTCGGACGGCACTCTGAAGATCTACGGATCCGGTGAGATGTACAGCTATGAGTACGTGCGCGCACCGTGGTACGAATACCGCGATGATATCAAATCGATCCTGATCGACGGCAACATCACTCAGCTCGGGGCATGGGCGTTCGTGGGCCTGAAACACGTCACGGAACTCACCATACCCATCACCCTCAACACCGTGGTATCCGATTTATACCCCGCATTCGCAGGCTGTTACAGCATTGAAAAGATCACTTTCACCCGTGGGACCAATGGATGCGGATACAATTATTCCGCTTACGGGGGGAACGACTCCTGGTACCAGAACACTCCCTGGTATCAGAGCAGAGATGTTTTGAAGGAGATCACTCTTGTATACGGGATCGAATACATCGGATCCGATTCCTTCCGTGAGCTGAACATCACTTCCGTGGTGCTTCCCGACACCGTATGTTCGTTGGGGAACCACTGCTTCTACAATTGCTCGAAGCTCACTGATCTCACCCTCCCCGTGAGTCTCAACTCCTACGGTAACGAGACCTATCCTGCATTCGAGGGCTGTACGGAGATCGGAAACATCACTATCACCCGCGGAAACGGGGTTCCTTTCGATTATACCAACTGGTACGATACCCAAGGCCGCACCGACCTGGCCCCGTGGAACATGAACCGCAGTATAGCCAAAAGCATAACCGTCGCTGATGATGTCACTTCTTTGGGAAAGTACATGTTCGTGGGCTGCAACATCTATGAGCTCACCATCCCTGTAAATCTGAAATGGGATGCTGACCATCATGCCTTCTGCGGGACCTACCGTTCCCTTGAAAAGGTGACCCTGACCCCGGGCACTACCGGAAGAGGACCTGATACCAGCACTGATCTTGCGGTGTACTATCCCTGGTATGAGGCACCGAACCTCAAGACCCTCGTCGTGGAGGACGGTGTGACCTACCTCGGAGACTATATGTTCTATGAGTGCAACATAATCACTGTCGTTCTTCCGGATTCTCTGAGTTCATTCGGCAAATCTCCGTTCTACTTCTGTAAGATGATAGATCTGACCCTTCCGATAAGTCTGAACGCGACGTGGTTGGACGGCTACAAGGCATTCCATTATGTCTCCGGACTGGAGAGGATCACTTTCACGCCCGGTTCCGGATACGGGATGGATTATGCCGCTTACTCGGGAAGCAACTGCTGGTATCAGAACACCCCCTGGTACCAGTGCAGGAGCACTCTTATCGAGATCACGCTCGAGGACGGTATCAGACACATCGGATCCGATGCGTTCCGCGAGCTGAACCTCACCTACCTCTTCATTCCCGACAGTGTGGAATCCCTGGGCTGCCATACATTTTACAACTGCAGCAAGTTGCAGAGCCTTACGATACCGATCTCGCTCGACGCCGTATGCTCCGCCACGTACCCTGCATTCGAGGGATGTCTCGGGATTTGGACCCTGAGATTCACCGCCGGAACCGACGGTGTAGGTGTGGATTACACGGATTGTGTGCCTGTGTGGTGCACCACGCTCCACAGGGCCACTCAGATCTATTACGACAGCGGAATCGACTACATCGGAACCAACACTTTCGAAGGATACATCTTCCTCGGACCCGATGGAAATTACGTGCTGCCTACCGCGGCCAATCTGAGCGGACATAAATACAGCGGATATGACGGTGTGCTGAAACTGGACGACCCTATGCCCGGCTGTCAGGAAATTCCCGTATGTTCCGACTATGCCGACGTGTGTTCAGTGGTCAAACTTGAATTGACAGAATTCCGGTGCGAGATCGAAGCTTGAAATGGAGTGGATAATATGTACTGCGGAACATCAGAGAACAGGTCCTTGAAGTTCGGGACCGTTCTGACGATCATTGCCGTCATCGCATCCGCGATGACGGTGATGTTCGTCCTTTACGCGGATACTGATAATTCATCTGCAGAACTGATCGAAACCGGTTCGTGCGGACCGGAGTCCTACTACTGCATCTATTCGGACGGTACTCTGAAGATCTGCGGTTACGGCGAGATGTACAGTTATGAGTATGTGCGCGCACCGTGGTATGAGTACCGTGATGATATAACGACGATCATGATCGACGGTATTCTTACCAAACTCGGAGCCTGGGCGTTCGTGGGCCTGAAACACGTCACGGAACTCACCATGCCCATCACCCTCGACAGTGTGGTATCCGACCTGTATCCTGCATTTGCAGGCTGTTACAACATCGAAAAGATCACATTCACATATGGGACGAACGGGTGCGGATACAATTATTCCGCCTACAGCGGTTTTGATTCCTGGTATCAGAACACCCCCTGGTATCAGAGCAGAGATGTTCTGAAGGAGATCAAATTTGCATATGGGGTCGAGTACATCGGATCCGATTCCTTCCGTGAACTGAACATCACTTCCGTGGTGCTTCCCGACACCGTATGTTCGTTGGGGAACCACTGCTTCTACAATTGCTCGAAGCTCACTGATCTCACCCTCCCCGTGAGTCTCAACTCCTACGGTAACGAGACCTATCCTGCATTCGAGGGCTGTACGGAGATCGGAAACATCACCATCACCCGCGGAAACGGGGTTCCTTTCGATTATGCCACCTGGTGCAATACCCAAGGCCGCACCGATTTGGCCCCGTGGAACCTTAACTGCAGTATAGCCAAAAACATAGCCGTCGCCGATGATGTCACTTCTTTGGGAAAGTATATGTTCGTGGACTGTAACATCTATGCGCTCACCATCCCTGTAGATCTGGAATGGTACGGTGACAACCATGCATTTTGCGGGGTCTACAGTTCCCTTGAAAAGCTGACCCTGACCCCGGGCACCACCGGAAGAGGGCCTGATACCAACTTTGACCGTGCGGTGTACTATCCCTGGTATGAAGCACAGAATCTCAAAACCCTCGTCGTGGAGGATGGTGTGACCTACCTCGGAGATTACCTGTTCTATGAGTGCAACATAATCACTGTCGTTCTTCCGGATTCTCTGACCTCATTCGGCGAAAGTCCGTTCTTTTTCTGTAAGATGACGAATCTGACCATTCCGATAAGTCTGAACGCAGTGTGGTTGGACAAATACAGTGCATTTTCCCATATCTCCGGATTGCAGAGGATCACGTTCACTCCGGGTTCCGGATACGGGATGGATTATGCCGCTTACTCGGGAAGCAACTGCTGGTATC
>CAVGRR010000114.1:0-3394 GCA_963631655.1 Eggerthellaceae bacterium | reverse complement strand
ATTACACCCTTTATCCGAGGGCATAATTTACAATTTAATTTTCACCAGTTCCTAAGTTGATTCAGCATTCGTGCCTGCAGTATCCCCTGCATACAACAGCGACGGCGATGACGATGATAGCACCGATGATGATACTGAGGATCGCAGCGGTAGAAAGAGCGTCTTCCTTGAATGCGACAGCATAAGAGGACAGGTGGTCGGTGGTGAAGATGACATATCCGTCGGAATACTTCGCATCGATAGTGGAATATGTGCCGTCGTCCTTGAGATAGATGATGCAGATGTTCTTCGCATCTTCACCCTCGCGGAGTTCGTACTTCACGGATATCGTCAGGTCTCCGCCGAACTGATGTATGTTTCCGTCGGCAGAATTGACAGTGATGTTATAAACGGGACGATCGCCGATCAACTTCTTCGCTTCATCGGAGATGGCAATCCAATCCGCAAGGATGATGGATATATCGGTCACTCCGCTGACGCCGGAAGCTGCCTGAGAACTGAAAGTGACAGATCCGTTGTTCAATCTGAAGGAAACGGATCCGATGGTACCCCGGTCAATATCCGAATTCATCCTGTCGAACAGTTCCCCGATGATACTGACACTGTCGTTGTCCGTATCCTCGATGACGGCTTCATTCCCGTTCATATCGTATTCGGTGAAGACGCTGCTGGAGGCCGCATCCCAGGAAGCAAAAACGGCATGATAGACGACGTCTCCTGTGGCCTCGGTTATCTCGGAATCCCATCCGATGAAGACGAATGCGTGTCCGTCGGAGGAATCCACTGTCGGGAGATCTCCGGAGTAGACCGGGACCTCTCCGTGACGGACCTTGCTCTCCTGCAGGACCTGATCGCCGTTCACAAAGGTGACGGTATGCTCCTGGGTACCGGTGAGTGTGTCGGAAACAGGCTTTACGTTCAGAACGTAGTCGCCGCAGTATTTGAATGCCAACCTGCTGAGGACGGTCGATTCCCAGACGCTCACGTCGGAAAGGTTTTTGCAGTAGGCGAACACCATGAAACCGAGATATGAGACCGACCTTCCGATATCGGCCGTGGTGAGAGAGGAACATTCCGCAAATGCCCAGTTTCCTATTGTGGTGACCGAATCGGGGATGGTCACAGCAGTGAGCGAGACACACTTTTCGAAAGCACCGGTCCCGATGGTTGTCACCGAATCGCCGAAGTTCACTGTGGCAAGGTTGTTGCACCTTGCAAATGCACTGCTTCCGATCGTTGTTACCGAATCCGGGATTTCCATTGAAGTCAATGAGGTACAGAGAGTGAACGCATAATCTCCGATCGATACGAGGTCCGTGGTAACAGATATGGAGCACAGATGTCCGCAGTTGTAGAATGCATGGTCCCCGACGGATGCGGCACTTGCGAAAACGATGTTTTTGAGCTTTGAACAGTCGGCGAATGTGTATGCCGCGATACTGTCCACACCGCTATCGGTATTGACGGTCAGGTCGGCCTCGGTGATGTTCCACGGAGCATACTTGAAATAGGCATCCTCGGACTGTTTCAGGCCGTAGGTAAACCAGGTTCCGGATCCCGCGGTGAAGGTGATGTTAGAGATCCTGGTACAGCCGGAGAATATAGGGGAATCGTTGAACCGACCGCATTGATGCTGATCGGGACCGTCAGATCGGTCAGATTCGAACAGTTTCTGAAAGCCCCTGCTCCGAATGTCACATTGCCGCTGTCGATCACCAATGTTGTCAAAGCAGTACAATCTGCAAATGCATCGATACCGACAGAGCTGACGGATCCGGGGATGGTGAGAGAGGTCAGAGCATAACAGTAACCGAACGCGAAAATTCCGATCGATGTGACGGATGTACCGAGGTACAGATCTGAAAGGGCGGAGCAATATGCGAATGCAGAGTCTCCGATCGAAGTTACAGAATCGGAGATCTGCACAGAACCCAGCCTGATACAGCTTTTGAAAGCACAGTCACCGATCGCGATGAGGGATTTGCCGGTCATCAGGGACTCCATATAGGTACAGCCCTCGAATGCGTGGTCTCCGATCGTTTTGACTGAATCGGGGACGGTCACGGAGGTCAATGAGGAACAGTTGATGAATGACGAATCGCCGATAGCTGAGACCGAATCACCCAGATGCAGCTCGGAAAGACCGGTACAGAAGGCAAAAGCGGAAACACCGATGGTTTTGACGGAATCGGGGACGGTCAGGGATGTCAGTCCGACACAGTAGCTGAATGCGTGATCTCCGATCGTTTCGACCGAATTGCCCAAGGTCAGAGATTTCATAGATGTGCAGCCCTCGAATGCGTGATCTCCGACAGCGGTGACGGAATCGGGAAGGGTCATCGATGATAACGAGGAACAGCCGGCGAACGAGTGATCCCCGACCGATACGAGTTCCGAAGATACAGATACCGACTGAAGGTTCACGCAATTGTTAAATGCATATTTTTCGACGGATGAAACCGTCGCGAAACTGATGCTTTTAAGCGAAGAACATTCGTAGAAAGCATAAGAAGGGAGATAGTTCACACCGCTTCCGAGAATGATGTTCAGGTCGGCCTTGGTTATGTTCCAGGGAGCATACTTGTAATATACACCTACGTTGAAATTAAGCTCGTACAACTGCCAGACACCGTATCCCTCGGTGAAGGTGATATTTGCGATCTTGGTGCAGCCGGAGAATATCGGAGAATCATTGGAACGGACCGTATTGACACAGATTGGGATTGTGATATCGGTAAGATCGGAGCAGTTTGCGAACGCACCCGCCCCGATGATCACACTGTTGTTGTCGATGACCAAGGTCTTCAAAGAGGTGCAGTTGGCAAAGGCGTTCTCGCCGACGCTGATGACCGATTTACCGACGGTCACGGTGATGATCTTCGTCACACCGTCGAACAGGTAGGCTGGGATCCTCTCCACCGACTCTCCGAAACAGACCGATACGCTCGATCCGGAGATGCCTGCGTTGCTGAATACTTTGGAACTGCCGGTAAGATCGTTGCAGGAGACCGCATTGAAGTCCACTTCGGTAAGAGCGGTGCAGCCGGAGAACGCATGATCTCCGATGGTTTTGACCGATTTACCGACGGTCAAAGATCTCAGGGAGGCACAATCGGCGAACGCAGAGGATCCGATAGTTTTGACGGAGTCCGAAAGGATCAGGGATTTAAGGGAGGTACAGCCGGAGAATGCTCCGTCCCCGATGGTTGTGACGGATTCCGGGAGGTTAACTTTTGTTAGGGAGGCACAGCCGGAGAACGCAAGGCCTCCGATAGAAGTGACGGAATCGCCCATGAACAGCACGGACATGATCTTCGTCACACCGTCGAACAGATATGCGGGGATCCTCTCCACGGACTCTCCGACACACACCATTATGCCCAGACTTGATTTG
>CAVGRR010000113.1:0-3442 GCA_963631655.1 Eggerthellaceae bacterium | reverse complement strand
GTGCCTGCACACAGTCCCACGGCATCCTCCTCGCGGGTGATGTCGATGGTCCTGAACTCTTCGTGGAGCATGTCGGTCAGACGCTTGTTCTTGTCACAGGGAAGACTGAACACGATATCGGTTCCGGCCTTTCTCAGCTGCTCTATCACCGTCTCCTCGTTCATCCTATCAGCTCCGTAAGTTCACTGTCTGGCACATTCGGATCCAGGGTGGCCTTCGCCTCTATCCTCTGCATATCGAAGTCCTCTCTGGAACGTTCGAGACCGCCTCCGGTCATGTTCAGCAGGAGGTGCGATCCCGGATCCACATCTCCGTTCTCCACAGCTTTGATCAGCGATGCCAGGGCCACCGATGCGGCAGGATTGGGGGCCGAGGATTCTATCGAATTCCACAGCTTTTCGGCAGATCTCGCTTCGCTGTTCGATACCGAATGGAATCTTCCTTCAGTTGCGGTCATAGCGTCGAACACACCGCCCGCCATGGAGTACGGAGGTTTCCGATTTGTCAGTACATCGGCATACACCTCGAACACGTCATCCGCATGTCCCAGATCCTCCGGAAGTATGTCCCTCCGGCCTGCATTCCAGGCCTTCGCCATAGGAACAAAGGGTTCGTTCTGGGCCAGTTCCAGACGGGGTAGACGTGTTCCGAACCTCCCGTCGCCGATCAGTCTCACCGCCGCCTCCCAGGCCGCGATGCCTCCGGTACCGCTCCCCACCGCCTGAAAATAATGGTCGGGAAGACGACCCATTGCCACAGCTCCGTCGAGCATCACGGTCCCCATCCCATCCCTGCGGGCGATGTTCCTGGCACCGCCTTCGCATACGAATCCGGGCCTGCAGGAGATCCTGTCGGCCACTGAGATGGCATCGGCATAATCCCCCTTCACAGCCAACAGGGTGGCATATCCTCTGTCCCCGGTGACGGTGATCCCGTCCTTCGCCCCTTCCGGCACCACTATGACACACTTCCTTCCGATGGCGTTTCCGATCTCCGCGAACGCCCTCGCCGTATTGCCTGCGGATGCCACCACCACGGAATCATCCGAGAAATCACCCAGACGGGCATAGGTGGGCAATGCTTCCAATTCCTTGAAAGACCCGGACACCGCGAATGCTCCGCGTTCAGGATAATATCCTGTGAATCCGATCCACAGATTCCTAAGACCCAGCTCCTTGGAGAGTGCCTCGCTTCTGAATGTGACAGGGCCTGCTTTACAATCAAAGGTGCGGGTCACCGGAAGCCATTCTCTGAATCTGAAGACGTTCCTCTCCGGACCGATATGCAGCTGCTCCGATCTGTATCTCGCCCTCAGCAGACCGTTGTGGCCCCGGGGACATTTCAGGGTGTAGTTCTCCTCCACCTCTTCGCCGTCCTCGACGCAGTACAAAGTGTAATTCCTTTCAGTCATGATATCAGCTCCCGTTAAGATCGAAAAGACCCAGCGACCAGTTTCCTTCCTGGATCCTCTCCTTGAGGTCGTCGCACACTTTCATCCCGATGCTGCGGCTGGACTGTCTCTGACACACCGGAACGCCGTCATCCGGGCCGTCGGGGAAGCCGACGGTCCCCATGTCGCAGGTGAACACCTTACCTGCGCAGGATGTCACACAATGGCCGCAGTCCATACACCTGCCGCGGTCGATCCCTTCGGAAGGATTCGCATCTCTGGGACATTGAAGATCAGCATTGCATTCGGTGCAATGTAGACACTTGGACAGGTCCGCTTTGACAAGGATGTTGTCGTTCTTCCACACCGATGAGTACCTGTCTGAGCAGAGGGGTCTCCTGTCGCGGACGTCGCATAATGGAAGCTCCACGTCTTCGTTCAGAATCGAAAGATCCTCCAGGACCTTCTCATCGGTCACCGGAAAGGCGGTCCCCACCGAAATGGTGCATTCCGGAGACACGGATGTCCTGAAGCCGCCCATATACTCCGCTTTCATCAGATGCATATCGGCCTCCACCGACAGATTCGGTTTGAAAACGCTGCTGCGGGTGCCCGGCCCCAATACAATACCGGGAGCTCCGTTCACAAACACTCCGGCCCCGGTCTTCAGGAACCTGCATTCCGGATCGTTCTGCAGAGGGTTGATGTCCCCGCAGCCGCTGAACGTGGCCTCTTCCCACCCGCCTTTCATAGGTCCGGGCCCTTTGAAAATGGTGGAGATATCTTCTCCCGCTGTCGCGAAACAGCTGTAGTTCTTGAAGAAACTGCGGGTGGTCACCATCTTCGCGTACGGGATCTCAGACAGAGTGATGCCTCTGACGATCCTTCTTCCGGTGTCTGTCATCACCGCAACTTCTACCACATTCCCGGCCACCAGGTCCCTGAAAAGATGGCCACCTCCGTATGAGGGATCGCGTTGGGCGGTCCCGTTCACCACCACATCCACCAGCCCCAGGGATTCATTGGGACAGGGACCGACGTTCGCCGGGACACCGTTCAAGGTCACGTGGTCGGCATGCCTGAAGACCCCCGGACCGCACACCGGGATGCTGAGTATCGCCATAGTGCCAGACACCACTCCGAACGAACCTGCGGTGACCACATCCACCTCATCCAAAGAAGGTCTCTTCCCTCTGCGGACGAGCTCCTTGAACTCGGCCGCGGTGTACACGACGGCCTTCTTCGAATCGATCTTCTTCTGTATTTCGGCAATAGATCTCACAGTATCACCACGTCCTCCACCCTCACGTGGATCCCCCACGGTCTGTCGATCACCATGTTGCAGAGTCCGGTGTGGGCACGGTCCATCATACAGAATCCCGGAAGGAAATGCTGCCTGAGGCCGAACTCAGGTTCCTTTGCGATGGGGATCGCACGGCCCTCGAACCCCAGCATGTGGTACATCTTCACTTCTTTCACAGATCCGAAACAGCCGCGGGACAATGCCGGACCCAGGACGTGACCTGTTATGACCCCTGTGTCAGGATCGGCATCGATCACCTTCATCACATGATTCACCGGACAGCCTGCACCTGCAGGTCTTCCGACCACCACATCGCCCGGGACTATCCCCATCCTCTCGACCGAATCAGACCTGAAGGGAAGGATGATCTTCCTGGCGGAGGGTTCCCCCGGCAGGGAGGTGATGACATAATCGTAAGCCTGACCGACCACGTCGATGCCGCTGTACCGGTGTTCCTCCCGAAGCACGGGAACGGTGTTCTCCGATACCTCATGATAGAACGGACAGGCCTCTTTTTCCAATGTGCCAGCATGCGTTCTCTGAACATATTCCTCACATGTCCTGCACCCGCATGCGCCGCAGTTTTTCCCAGGCGGAAGGAACTCATTCTCCGCGGTAGATGTTGTCCGCATCGTCTATCCTCCTGATCACTCCGAAGTGGTTCTGCCAGCCCACATCCTTCTTTCCGATGCATATCGTGCAGACGCCCAACGGGGGGTTCCCGCGGAGCGATATCTTATCATCCTTAG
>CAVGRR010000112.1:0-3536 GCA_963631655.1 Eggerthellaceae bacterium | reverse complement strand
GAAATCAGCGCCGTGGGATAGGCTCAACCAGTTTTCACGTCATGGGTGTCATTTCAAAGCAGTACAATTTGCAAATGCACTGAACCCGACAGAGATGACGGATCCGGGAATTGTAAGGGAAAGAATTGAGGTGCAGCCTTCAAATGCACTGATTCCGATAGTTTTGACAGAACCCGGAAGGGTGAGGGCAACCATAGTATAACAGTTACCGAACGCAAACATTCCGATAGTGGTGACGGACCGACCGAGGTACAGATCGGAAAGGGCGGAGCAATATGCAAATGCGGAATCTCCGATTGTGGTCACAGAATCGGAGATATGCGCGGAGGTCAGCATGATACAGCTTTTGAATGCATAATCTCCGATTGAAGTGAGCGATTTACCGATAATCAGAGACCTCAGGGAGGTACATCCTTCGAATGCGTGTATTCCGATAGTTTTGGCGGAATCGGGTATGGTGAGAGAGGTCAATGCAGAACAATTGATGAATGACGAATCCCCGATAGTTGTGACCGATTTACCCAGAATCAGCTCGGAAAGGCCGGTACAGTAGGCAAAAGCGGAAGCACCGATGGTTGTGACAGAATCGGAAATGGTCACAGAGGTCAGTCTGACACAGTTGATGAACGCATAATCACCGATCGTGGAGACCGACTTACCCAAGGTCAGAGATGTCATTGAAGTGCATCCCCCAAATGCGTATTTTCCGACCGTTTTAACAGAATCTAATATGGTCACAGACTTTAACGAGGCACAATTGGCAAATGCAAAATCACCGATCGAAGTGACCGAACTGCCGATGTACAGCTCAAAAAGAGCGGAACAATCCGAAAATGCCCGATCTCCGACCATGGTGACGGAATCGGGAATGCTCACATAGATCAGCCCGACACATTTGTTGAATGCGTAATCACTTATCTTGGTGACCGACTTACCCAATGTCAAAGCAGTCAGAGATGTGCACCCGTCGAATGCGTGTTGGTCAATAGTTTTGAAAGAATCAGGAAGGTACATCGCGTATAATGAAGTACAACCGGCGAATGAGTAATCTCCGACCGATACGAGGTCCGAAGTGACAGTTACCGACTGAAGGTTTACGCAATTGCTGAACGCATATTTTTCAACGGATGAAACGTTCGCAAAACTGATGCTTTTAAGCGAAGAACATTCGTAGAAAGCATAAGAAGGGAGATAGTTCACACCGCTTCCGAGAATGATGTTCAGGTCGGCTTTGGTGATGTTCCAGGGAGTTTACTTGTAATATACACCTACGTTGAAATCACGTTCATATACCTGCCAGGCCCCGTATCCTTCGGTGAAGGTGATATTGGCGATCTTGGTGCAGCCGGAGAATATCGGTGAGTCATTGGAACCTACAGTGTTGACACAGATGGGGATTGTGATATCCGTAAGGCCGAAGCAATTTGCAAACGCACCCGCCCCGATACGCACATTGTTGCTGTTGATGATCAAAGAAGCCAGAGAGGTGCAGTCTGTAAATGCATTCTCACCTATGGTGTTGACGGATTCGGGAATGGTGACCCAATTCAGAGCATAGCAGTAACCAAAGGCGAGGTCTCCGATCGAGGTGACGGACCTGCCGAGGATCAGTTCAGAAAGGACGGAACAGTATGCGAATGCGGCGTCACCGATCGCGGTGACCGAGTCGGGAATGCCCACGGATTTCAGAGATGAACAGAAGGCGAAAGCTTTGTCTCCGATGGCGGTAACCGAGTTACCCATTGTCACGGACTGCAAAGCAGTGCATAATCTGAATGCAGATGGTCCGAGAGATATGACGGACTCAGGCAGATCCACCGATTCAATGGCGGTACACCACTCAAAAGCACTTTCATCGATAGTTTTCAGACAGGTGCTGTCAATGATGATCTTATGCATAGCAGTACAGTTGTAGAATGCATACGGACCGATGTTCTCTATGCCGTCGCTTATGGTTACGGACAGATCAACTTTGGTGAGGTTCCAGGGGGCGTATTTGAAATATGACTCCTGAGAATAGGTGCGGCCGTAGGCGTACCAGTCTCCGGTACCCTTTGTGAAAGTTATCTTCTCGATATTGACGCATCCGGAAAATGCAGGATCGTCATTAGAGACGACAGTGTCAAGACTTGTCGGAACCGAGATTGTCCTCAGATTTGTACAGTTCTTGAATGCACCCGCACCGATAGAAGACACGGTATCCGGGAGGATCACGGAGGTCAGTTTGCCACAGCTGTTGAAAGCATTGCTACCAAGAGTGGTGAGTGATGTACCGAGGGCCACAGTGGCCAGGGAAGAACAGCAGGAAAATGCTCCGTCTCCGATCGTGGTGACAGTATCAGGAAGAATAACTGATGTAAGTTTTGTACAATTTAAGAATGCCTCGGTATCGATGCTTACAAGAGGACCCTGAATTGTCACAGAAGTGATATCGGTCTCCCTGAACGCACCGGCCCCGATGGTTTTCAGAGAATGGCCGAATTCCACGGAAGTAAGATGGCACTGAGCGAATGCCAAATATCCGATGCTTATCAGCGAATCCGGCAAGACAACGGATTTAAGAGGGTAGCATCCGTAAAATGCACTGTACCCGATGCTTGTAAGAGAGTTATTAAAGGTCACGGATTGGAGTGAACAGCACCCCAAGAAAGTTTGATTTCCGATGGACTTCAAAGACTCCGGAAATGTCAAAGTGGTTAATGCAGAGCAGGATATGAACGCCGTGTTACCGATCCATTCGAGAGAATTTCCGAAATCTACTGTGGTGAGCGACCTGTCCTCATAAAATGCATGCTCCCCTATACCAGTGACAGGCGCACGGATGATCACAGTGGTGAGATTAGGGCATAAGCAAAAATTGCCGGACCCGATATAGGTGACATTTCCCTCGATTATGACCGTTCTGATGGCATCCGCACGATCTATCACCCAACTTTGTCTGGTCTCCGGCAAAGCCCCGTCACCATAGATGGTCATTGTACCTGTGCTGTCATCGAACTTCCAGTAGGGGCCTCCGGAATCCGTCAGCATCACCTCAGAGGAATCCGAATCTGTCGCATCACCTTCATTTTCGACCATTTCAGCAGCCTGTGCTGAAGAATTATCCGTTTCTGTGTGAAGCAGCATTATTACTGCCGTTGCAGAAGCGAGGGCCATTATTATGACCAGGATCATTCCGAGCTTCAGCCGGTTGTTGATTTTTGCTCTGATATACATTTACTCCCTTTTCCGTTTGAATCGCTCGGCCGTGAATTTGAAGTTTCAATAAGTACAACAGGATCTTTCCCAGATTCGTTCTTATCATTTACACCTCCAACATGCTGTGGCAACTCTCAATAGATACTGTATTTGCAAAATTCGGAATATATTGGTTATGTTGACACGGAATAGACAGATTCAGAGCCAACTTCAATCATCCAATGCAGTTGATGCATTGAACAGCGATTAGCTCAAAACAGGTTAATTTAACTTGGTATTTCGATATAAATAAAGAAATTTTAATATTATATTTCAAAATAAGTTCTAAACTAATTAAT
>CAVGRR010000111.1:0-3767 GCA_963631655.1 Eggerthellaceae bacterium | reverse complement strand
CATGTCCCTCAATCTCAAGAGGGACGTGAAGACCGATTACGGCGTCCAGGACATTGCGTACTGCAAGATCCACATCCTCAAGACCGGAGTCCCTGCCATCCCCGCACTCGACGCGGAGAACAAAGAGACAACCATCCACCAGGACGACGAGTGCATGGTGTCCATCAAGCAGACCGGCCTCCTCAAGCTCATCAGGTGGTCCATCGACAACGGCGAAGACATCACCGGTCAGGCCTGCATGATCAAGAAAGGTGTCGGGAAGAAAGGCAACTCCTACTACTTTTTCGAAGACGCTTGAGCTCTGATTTTCAGTGCGATTGTCCTCAATTTTGTGAAAATTTTCACAAAATCAAACCTTTTAACCCCCAATTAACGTCTCTCCGCCACCACAGTTCTTTCATTCTCCATGGCAGGATTCACCTTGGCGTCCGCAGACCGCGAAGCGGTCGAGGATGCCGTGACAGAGTCACAGGCAGAGAGACGGCCCTTCTTCATTTGTACAAAGTATTAAATATGATATACATATTACATATAGATAAGGTGAAAAAAACATGGCAGCAAAGTCTATCATCATCTGCGAGAAGAATCGCAAAGCAATCGAAGCAAGGATCTCCGAGGCCGAGGGAAGGGCCACCGCCAGGTGCCTGACCTACCCGGGCCTGGTCAACAGGATCAAGCAGCTCGAGAAGGCCCTTGGGACCACGAAGAAGGTCATGGAGGGCGCGAAGTATGCCATAGACGACAACGCCCAGAACTTTCCTCGTGCCTACAAGTACGACCCGATCAGCACCCACTGCGAGGTCGAGATGTGCAAGGGAAAGTGGAGACTCACCAAGGTCTACCGCTCGACATGCGGAAACCAGGCCTTCTTCTGCCACCACATGCCCATCACTCTCGAGACCGCCATCCTCGACACCAAGAGGTACTTCTGATGGAGGCCTGGACCGACGAATTCGGGGTCGAGTGCAACGGCACCGAGTACCGCAAGGAGGTCTCCTCCAGGGACGGAGACGTCGACGTCGCCCTCTTCGTGGGCACGAAGCACTACCCGAGAAGCGGCAAAGACATCATCTGGCACGATGTCTATCGCGTCGAGGACGACGACACCCACTGTCGCGTCGAGTTCGTCAAGGCCACGGACGCCCTTGCGTGCTTCGGTGCGCTGCACTCGGAGAACAAGGGCATCAAGCAGTTGTGCACCGACGAGTGGGGCACCTGCGGGTGGATGACCGTCCAGGAGATGGTCGCGGGTCACATCCGCAAAACCGTCAAGCTCGAAAAGACCGACAGGGTCACACTCAAGGTGATCGCATGAGACATGTCACGATGAAGGAAGCAACGGCAAGGGACGGAGACATCAGCAAGAAGGTGTGGTTCAACACGCCCGGAAAAAAGCCTCCGGCACGCCCGGACCACGTCTACCGCGTGCTAGAGGGTGCGGACCACCCGATGCTGGTCTCGGAGATAGTGCACGCACTCTATGGGGTGACCGTGTCACCCAACCACGATCCGGAGTGGAACCGCACCAGGATGCAGCTCTACAGGCTGAAGTGCGACGGTTACCTCGAATCCCAGATCTCGACGTCCGGACTGGTGCTCTACTGGGTCAAAGGGAGGTTCTGAAATGAGGACCGTTCAGCTAACCTTCACTTTCTCCGACGAGCAGTGGGAGGAGTTCCGCAAGATCTGCCTCCTCTGGGGTGTCGAGCCGACATTTTCTAATGTGTGCTGCTGCATCAAGCTCCTCGCCGTCAAGGGTGCCAAAGACAGCATCGCACAGGTCGACACCATCGACGGACTGTGGAAGGAGATGCAGGAGACTGTGGGAAAGATGAAAGGCATGAGCGGAAGGGCGAAAGAATGAGTATCAAGGTGAAAGGGACGATCATCCGGGTTCCGAAGGCCCTTGTCGAGTACGACAAGAAGACGAAAACTTATTGGATCTTCATCGACGACCCAAAGAAGCTTGCGATGGCCATTCTTGCCGCGCAATCGGCGGAAGGAAAGGCAGTGACAGAAAGGGATGGCAATGAGTGAGACATCTGTCAAGGCGAAGAAGACAAAGTCGGGCAAAAAACTCGGCAGGACAGACAAAGGGAGACGTCCTGTCTTCCTTTCCAAGAAGGAGGCTGAAGAATACATCCGCCTCCGGAAAAATTACAACACATATTTAGCAAAAGACGCGAGGAAGTGGCTGAAAAAGTATGGGATGGAAGGGAAGATCACCAGGGAAGACCTGGAAAGAGCGGGAATCATCGGCTACCGCGTGATCAACAGGCTCGAAGACCTCAAAGACAGGAAGGCGTTCCTGGCCTCCAGGAAGCTGATGAAGTCCAGGAACACGAGGCCGTGGAAGACCTTCCGGCTGGACCAGATGAGACTGAGGCTCTACACCATCGTCACGGAGGCACACGGCGCCTCCGACGACGACAAAGAAATCCTGTCGCGTCTCATCCAGGACATGAGCGAGGAGGATCTGGTCGACTTTTACTTTGCACACAAAAGTCTCAATTCCGACATGTTTTTGAAATATCGTCGCAACAAGGAGATGGGCATCATCGAGGGAGACCAGGCCACCATCGACGAGATCAAAGGAATCCTCCTCGCCTATCAGGCAAAACGGCTGGCTGTGTGAATGTCGCTCAAGTCTGTTTGGGCTGCAGACTTCGAGACCACCACCGAGAAAGACTCCAAGGAAGACGGGTGTGTCAGGGTCTACCTCTGGCACGCTCGCGAAATTGTCACCGGAGAGGAGGCGATGGGTTTCGACGTGGAATCCTTCCTTGCCTTCGCAGCCAAAAAGCCATCCCAAATCTGGTTCCACAACCTCAAGTTCGACGGAAACTTCGTCTTGTGGAAGATTCTCCGTGACGGGTGGGAGGCGTCCGAGGTCCAGGTCCGCGGAAAGAAGACCTATCACGTCACGGTCACCGACACCGGGATGTGGATGAGCCTTCGGCTGCAGTTTGGAAAGCACGTGTGCGATCTCCGCGATTCTGCGAAAAAATTCCCGGGATTCTCACTCGAAGACATCGCAAAAGAGTTCAAAATCGCCGGAAAGTCTTTCCTTGATGTTCACAAACGTCGCGATCTGACCTATCACGCGACCGAGGAAGACATCGAAAGGGTCAGAGGCGACACCAGGATTCTGGCGGTTGCGATGCATTCCCTCATCTTCGAGCAGGACATGACAAAGATGACGATGGCCTCCGATGCCAAGCACTGCTATCTAAATTAGATGGAGGCCTTGCGGGGTCAGAAGAATTTCTACAAGTTCAGGAAAAAATACCCCGTCTTGAGCGACGAGATGGACGTCTTCGTCCGGAGAGCGTACAAGGGAGGATACGTCCTGGTCGACGAATCGATGAAGGGTGAAGACCTCGAAGGAGTGAGCGTTTTCGACGTCAACTCGATGTTCCCATGGGCAATGAGGTTCTGCAGACTTCCCTACGGCCTTCCGATCAGAAGGGAGAAGCCGAAACCCGGAGAACTTTATGTCGTCGACTTTCAGGCGATATTCGAACTCAAGCCGGGAATGCTGCCAACGGTCCAGCTCAAAAATTCCATCAGAAATGTCCAGGCCGAGTACTTAAAGTCAAGTCACGGCGACATGCTGAGCCTGTCGATGACCAATCTGGATTATGACCTGTTCAAAGAGCATTACGACGTGCCCTATGAGCAAGGACATCAATACTTCTGCTTCAACTCGGAGCAGTCGACCCCGGAGCACGAAGGACCATACGATGCTTACATCGATTTTTGGATGA
>CAVGRR010000110.1:0-3893 GCA_963631655.1 Eggerthellaceae bacterium | reverse complement strand
GAAAGTGAAGTACGGGTTTTCGGGGTCTGGCTACCCAAACCCCGATTGAAAGTGAAACGGTTTCAGTCGAACTTTCCGACGACCGCTTTGATACGTTTCACGCCGGCCGCGACGTTCTCCTGCTTCTGGATCTTGAAGCCCTGGAGCTCGCCGGTGTGCTGAACGTGGGGGCCTCCGCAGATCTCGCAGGAGACATCTCCCATGGTGTAGACCTTGACCTCTGCGCCGTATTTGTTGTCGAACACTCCGATGGCGTTCCTGGCACGGGCCTCTTCGAGGGTCATCTCCTCGCAGATCACAGGCAGGTCCGCCTTGATGGCGTCGTTGACGAACTTCTCGAGGGATGCGAGCTCCTCGGGGGTGAGCTTCCTGTCCATGTTGAAGTCGAACCTCAGCCTTTCGGGGGTGATGTTGCTTCCTTTCTGGCGGATGTCGGGGTCGATGAGGGTCCTGAGGGCCGCATTGAGAAGGTGGGTGGCGGTGTGGAGCTTGGTGGTCGCCTCGGTGTGGTCGGCCAGTCCTCCCTTGAAGGTCTGGTTGGTGTCCATCCTGGAGGTCTCCTGGTGCTGCTTGAACCTTCCGTTGAAGTCGTCCACGTCGACCTGGTATCCTTTCTCCTCTGCGAGTTCCTTGGTGAGTTCGATGGGGAATCCGAAGGTGTCGTAGAGCTGGAAGACCTTTCC
Organism: Eggerthellaceae bacterium; assembly: GCA_963631655.1. GTDB lineage: Archaea > Thermoplasmatota > Thermoplasmata > Methanomassiliicoccales > Methanomethylophilaceae > Methanomethylophilus. Next base: position 3,210 of record CAVGRR010000110.1, on the reverse strand, counting down.
TCCGTCCAGGACCTTGTTCTCGCCCTGGGCCGCGATCATCTCGTCAAATCTCCTCATTCCCTTCCTGAGGTTCTTGTGGAACTTCTCCTCCTCTTCGGTGATGGTGGCGAGGATGTTCTGCTCGTTCTCCTTCAGTTCGGGGTATGCGGCCGAATATTCGTTGATGACGACCTGTGAGACATCTTTCATGTGTCCGGATTCCTCGATACCGAGGGCGGACATGTACCTGCTTGCCCTCCTGATCAGACGCCTGAGGATGTAACCGGCACCCATCTTGGTGGGGACCACGCCGTCGGCGATGAGGAAGGTGGAAGCCCTCAGGTGGTCGGCGACGACCCTGAACGCCTTCTTGTCGTCATCGTACTTCTTGCCGGAGAGCTCCTCGATCTTGGAGATGATCCCTGTGAAGAGAGGTGTCTCGTACACGGTCTCGGTTCCGCACAGTACGCGGAGTGCCCTCTCGAGACCCATTCCGGTGTCGACGTTCTTCTGTTTCAGAGGAGAGAACTTTCCGTCCTTGTCCTTGAAGTACTGCATGAAGACGTTGTTCCAGATCTCGGTGTAATAACCGCAGTGGCATCCGGGCCTGCACTCGGGACCGCAGGGTTTCTTGGTCCTGTCGATGAAGAAGATCTCGGTGTCGGGACCGCAGGGACCGGTCTGTCCGGCGGGGCCCCACCAGTTGTCCTCTTTGGGAAGGAAGAAGATATGGTCTTTGGCGATACCCTGTTCCTCCCAGAGTTTTGCAGTTTCCTCATCGCGAGGAGCGTCCTCGTCGCCTGCGAAGGCAGTGACCGCGAGCTGCTCCGGGGTGAGTTTCAGAACGGTACGGAGGAGTTCCGCGCTCCATGCGATGGATTCCTTCTTGAAGTAATCGCCGAGGGACCAGTTTCCGAGCATCTCGAAGAAGGTGAGGTGGCTCGCATCTCCGACATCGTCGATGTCCCCGGTCCTCACACATTTCTGATAGTCGGTGAGTCTGGTTCCGGCAGGGTGTTTCTCTCCCAGGAGATAGGGCACGAGGGGGTGCATACCTGCTGTGGTGAACAGCACGGTGGGGTCGTTCTCGGGGATAAGGGATGCGGACCTTATCTGGGCGTGGCCTTTAGATTTGAAGAAATTGATGAATGCGTCTCTGAGTTCCTGAGCTTCCATATTGATGCTCTCCGATAGAACTGAGATAAAATCATCTGATATATACGATAGGCGGGTTGGTCACATAAGTGAGGACAGTATCGGGCGTACAGCATCCGAACTGAGCACGATCCTTTTTCCGCGGGTCTCGATCACCCTGCGGGGCATGTCCCCGATCTCTTTGACAATGATGATGTTGCAGTCGTCGAGGAGGTTCACGATGTTCTCGATGTGTTCCCTGTGGGATCTTCCCGAAACCTCGTCGTTCAGGGAATCCACGCGTACCTCCCTGAGGAATGTTACATCCTCTTTTTCGCAGGAATATACAAGGAATCTTCCCGCATTTCCGAATCCCGCGTCGATGTTCTTTCCGCCGTCGCTTGCGACCGCTGCGGTGAATTTTTTTTCGGATTCAAATTTCACCATGTTGGGGATGTTCTCCGAAGGTCCGCATCCGTCGCCTTTTCCGTATCCGCAGCCTGAGAATTCGGCGGAACGGTCCTCTCCGAGGAGACCGATGGCATCTGCTCTGCATTGTCTGCAGTGGCGCATCATCCTCGCATCGAGGGAGCACAGGTCCATGAGTTCCTTCCTTTCGGCGGGGGTAGGACCTCTGCGTTCCCCGAACACCGTGCCTTTGACGGGGATCAGAGGAAGAATGTTGATTATGTACACTCCGAGGGATTTCAGTTTCTTTACCAGATCGGGGATTATATCGGTGTTTATCCCGGGGATCATGACAATGTTTGCTTTCACAACCATTCCCAGATCACAGCATTTTTTGATTCCGTCCAACTGGTTCCTCAGGAGGATCTCCGCACCTTCGGTCCCGGTGTATTTCTTTCCTTTCCACAGGACGGAACCGTAGATCTGCGCACCTGTTTCCGCCGAATCCGCATTTATGGTGACAGTGACGAACCTCACACCCAATGAGAAAAGACGTTCCGCGGATTCCGGAAGGGCTAGGCCGTTGGTGGAGATGCATGAAGTGAGCTGAGGATAGTTCTTCTGTATCAGTTCCAGGGATTCGAAGGTCTCCTCGTTGGCGAGGGGGTCTCCGGGTCCGGCGATGCCGATGACCTTCAGTTCAGGTATCTTTTCCAAAACCTCACCGATCTTCATTGATGCCTGCCGGGGAGTCAGAACTTCACTGGTCACTCCAGGGCGGGATTCGTTGCAGCAGTCGTATTTTCTGCTGCAGTAATTGCATTGGATGTTGCATTTCGGAGCCACGGGGATATGCATGCGGGCATATTTCCTGTGTGCCTCTTCGTTGTAACAGGGGTGGGTCTCCAATGCCTCTTCGATATGCGGATCGGTCTGCACTGTCCTCTGTATTATGTGCTTTTATAAATCGGGTTGTGCAGCATTTCGGGTGGGTTCCTTCTATATAATATAGTATAATAACAAGATCAATGAGTTTCGGAATTGACGACGATCCCCGTAATATCCCGCAGATGCTTGCGGCCATGAACAGCAACATGCCTGTGAAACGCCGTACCCTTGCCGATTACATCGACAACGGGAACTACACCTACGAGACCAAATCCGGAGAGACCGTTTCGTTCGACGGGAAGGGTGTGGAATATCTTGATTCCATATGCACCCCTCAGGAGAAGCTCACCCTCAGACTTCCCGTATTCGTCTCGACCGATACCGCGGCCGAAGGGAACTGCTGGAAGGTCGACGGCCGCACCGAGGTCGCAGTCGTCTCCAGGATGCTGGGGCGCAGGGTGCACAGCGATGACTACATGCGTGTGTATTATGCCGATCTCATGCAGCTGAAGAAGCTGATCCCCGACCTTGTTTTCACCCTGTTTCTGCCGTGATTTAAAGGCGTGTACAAACCCTTTAATAGGGGATGTGGCTACACGGTTATGCGCGATGCAAGCATCGTGTGATTCGCAGTCAATTGCGGATTATTGAGGCAGATCGTTTGGATTTCCGGCGGTCGTGTTTGACAGGTTTTAAATATAACCTCGATATACAACGATTTCACGGAAGCGCACGGTCGCTTCTTAACATGCACCCGACGAAACGAGGTTTCTCTCGGGGAAGAGGTCGAGACCTCCGCTA
>CAVGRR010000109.1:0-3933 GCA_963631655.1 Eggerthellaceae bacterium | reverse complement strand
AAACACGATTGGATATTCTTCAGACATTCGTATCCGCCTTCTTTTGAAGGGATTAAGTAGGTTTGATGGGTGTTATCAACCATATTACTTAATCATATCCAATGTGTTTGAGGTTGGAATTTGTTTAAGGAAAGGTGATGGTACCGATGACACGGAGTTTTCCGCCGTCATAGTACATGAGGATACCCTCGTCGCCGGATTTGTGGATCATCTTTCCGTCGAGTTCGAAGGTGACCTCGGAATCCTTGTCGGCTCCGGCCAGAACAACCCTGACGGGTAGGATCTGCATCCAGTGTCCGACGTGGAGCATCATTCCCTCTTTGACGGCGTTCTTCCAGAACTTGTTGTAGTGGACCTTGCCGTGGAAGGAGGAGCTCATCTTGATCTCTGGGTCTGTGGAACAGACGAATCCTCTGTCGAGCTCGTCGCTCTCGATGTCCCTGAGGGCGAGTCCCACATGGTCTCCCTTGACCCCGTCGTCGCAGTCGATGTCGTGCTTCTGAATGGACTTGAGGGTGACCTGCTTTCCGAGGGGCCATACGGTCATCTTGTCGTGTTTCCTGAACCATCCGTCAGACACGGAACCGAGGACGACGGTACCGACTCCTTTCACATTGAAGTGGCTGTCGACGGGACAGGATCCGCAGCTTCCCTCGCCCGCTTTGCGGTTCTCGTTTTTGGCCATATCGATAAGTGCCAGACGGATGTCCGTGTAGTTCTCCTCGATGACCTTGTAGTTCTCAAGAGAGGTTCCTGCAAGGAGCGGTTTGAGCTGTTCGGGCTGTATGTAGTTGCGGAGGACGATCCATCCCTTGTCGAGCTTCTGCTCGTCGACCATGACGATGGTCTCGCCGAGGAAGGAGTCGATCTTGTCGACCACGAGGATGCAGAATTCCGCCATCTCGGTGGTGTAGAACAGGGACTGGAGCTTGTCGGGGTATTTCGAGGGCTCGATGAGGGTGACCGAGTCGGACCCTTCCTTGATCTCGTAGAAGGTCATGTCGGTGACGGTTCCCTTCTTTCCGATCTCCTTGGCGAGTCCGGGAGCTCCGACGACGGCTACGTTCAGGTTTCCCATGTTCAGATCTCCGAGGAGTCCACCAGGTCGAGTCCGGCGTCTTGGAGGACGGTGATGGCCTTCCTGGGGTCGTCGACCCTGATGAAGAGGCCTTCCACGTTGCCGGTGAACGCGTATCCATACTCGATGTTGATGTTCGCGTCTCCGAGCACCTTTGCGGGTTTGTAGAGGGATCCGGGGACGGCGGCGATCTTGATGCCGATGATCTCCGTTTTCTTCACAATGATACCCTTGTCGATGAGCTTCTTGGAAGCGTCGTCGGGGTCGTCGACGATGGCCCTGAGGATACCGAACTCGGTGGACTCGGCGAGGTTGCAGGCCTTCATGTTGATGTTGCACTCTTGCAGGATCTTTGCGGTCTTCGCAAGAGATCCGGGGGAGTTGTTCACGAAAATAGACAGCTGTGAGATGATGTATTTCTCCATTTCAAAACACCCTTGTATCAATGACTCTTTTTGCTTTTCCTTCGAACCTCGGGAGTTCTCCCGGTGCTTTCAGTTCTACCTGTACCGCGATGTTCAGATACTTCTTGAGTTCGTACTCGATGTGGGAACGCAGGGATTCCATCTCTTCGAGTTTATCACTGAACGCCTCGGGTTTGATCTCGACCTGGATGACCATCTTGTCGAGGTCCCCTTCCCTGCTGACGTTGATCATGTACTGGTCTCCCACCTGGGGGATCCTCATGAGCGTGTATTCGATCTGCGACGGGAAAACATTGATTCCGCGGATGATAAGCATATCGTCGCTCCTTCCGGTGATCCTTCCGAGACGGGGGGAGGTCCTGCCGCATTCGCAGGGGGTCTCGTCCACATAGGTGATGTCGCGCATCTTGTAACGGAAGATGGGCATGGCCTCCTTCTGAAGCATGGTGCAGACGAGCTCTCCCTTGTTTCCGGGTTCGAGCACCTCTCCTGTGTCGGGGTCGAGGATCTCGCAGTACATCACATCGGGGCTGATGTGAGGTCCCTTCTGTGCGGTGCATTCGCTGAACATGGGTCCGGCCTGTTCGGAGGTTCCGTAGATATCATAGCAGGTGACTCCGGTCTCCTCCTGGAACTTGGCCCTCATGGATTCGGACCAGGGTTCTGCACCGAGGATGGCCTTCTTGAGCTTCATGTCCCTCTTCCAGTCGATACCCATCTTTTTGGCGGTGGTGATGAGGTGGGTGAAGTAGGAAGGGGTGCAGGCGATGGCCGTGCATTCCAGGTCCTGCATCATCTCGAGCTGCCTCTGGGTGTTTCCGGTGCTGGCGGGGAGGACTGTCGCTCCCACTTTCTCGACACCGTAGTGGAGTCCGAGACCGCCGGTGAAGAGACCGTATCCGTAGCATACCTGAACGGTGTCGTCGGGTCCGATGCCGCAGGAGGTGAGGGAACGGGCAAGGGCCTCGGTCCAATAACCAAGATCGTTGCGGGTGTACGCCACGCAGGTGGGCTTTCCGCTGGTACCGGAAGACATATGGTAACGGACGATCTCCTTCTTGGGGACGGTGAAGAGACCGTCGGGATAGTTGTCCCTGAGGTCCTGTTTGTACATGAACGGCATTTTCTGGAGGTCGGTGAGCGAGTTGAAGTCCGAAGGGGACACGTTCGCAGCCTTCATCCTGTCGTGGTAGAATCTGTTGTAGTTGTACAGGTTGTCGATCTGTTTCTTCAGCATCGTGTACTGCATCTTCTTGATCTCGTCAAGAGGCATCGTTTCAATACGGGGGTTCCACATCATGAAAAACCACTTGTTCTGAGGCGGTCAAATATTTTTTATGATATAATTATAACCAGACGTGAACGGGCAGAGAGAAGCTTGGGACGCATTGTATTCGACGCAGGGCCGTCCGTGGAGAGGCGTGACGGAGATCTCTTGGACGGGGGTAGCCTCGGGGATGAAGGTCTTGGATCTGGGGTGCGGGAACGGGAAGACCTCGGAGGCGCTTTTGGAAGCAGGTGCCGAGGTGACGGGGATCGATTTCTCTCAGCCTGCGGTGGACTCCTGCATTAGCAGATTCGGCGATAAGGCACGTTTCGTCTGCGGGGATGTCTGTAAGCTTCCATTTGACGACAATGAGTTCGACGCGGTTTTCGCTTTTCATGTGCTGGAACATTTGACTGAACTTGAGTTAATGGCAGCTGTTTCCGAGATCGGACGGGTTCTCCGTCCCGGCGGAAGGGTGTGTCTCAAGTGCTTCGCGGAAGGGGACATGCGTTCGGAAGGAAAGGTCGAATCGGTCCGTAATGGAATCTTATATCGTTATTTCACGGAGGAGCAGGTCCGTTCTGTTTTCGCAGATTTTGACATAGGATCTTTCACACAGGTGACCGAGAAGACCAGGTTCGGCACCTACCGGAAAAGGTTCGAGTGTGTGTTCTTTAAAAGCACTTCCGCCTGAATCCGGACGCTGTCTATTTTATACCCCATACATATCCACATATTATGATTGATTTCGATCCGGGCAGCAAGGCCCGCAGCACCGCACCCATCGGTGTCACGAATCTTGTCGCAATGACCGTTGTGATCGCTATCCTTGGTATCGTGTTCTATTTTGCCAAGATCTCCGTCGGAGCCGTAATCTTCGGTGCCGCCGGTCTGGTCCTCGGCGGATACTCGATGGGTTTCGTACGCCGTCATGCCGACGGTCGCAGGAACCTCATGATCCTTGCCGGAGTCTCCATTCTTCTCTCCGTCATCGCATTCATGCTCGGATTTATCCAGATCGCCTCGTGAGGACGGTAGCATGGTCATATACAGAGGAAAATACGAACTCGACGGCCTCGGTGCCATCTCTCCGCAGATGAAAAGAGATCTCGACAAGGCGTTCTTCATCTGCGAGATCCTCAGAAGCGAACTTACCTGTCATC
>CAVGRR010000108.1:0-3983 GCA_963631655.1 Eggerthellaceae bacterium | reverse complement strand
GGACAAGGAAATTTGGACTGATTTCAGATGCTGGCTAGTGAAAAATTGGTGGACACTGCGAGATTCGAACTCGCGGCTTCGTCCTTGCGAAGGACGCACGCTACCGGTCTGCGTCAAGTGCCCATTAAAATTCCGGTGACTCCCCATAGTCGTGGATTATAAAAACTTTATTTGGACCGTGAATTTCGTTCCGGTCCAGACTTTAATTTTGACTTTGAGCACTTGTTCTTCAATTGCTGTCAGGCCTATCTTCCATATGCAGTTCTTTCGCGATATGCGATACCATGTACGGATATGTCCTGGTAATGAACACTTCACCGCCGTGGTCGAGATATTCGTATATTCTGTTGTAATAGAACAGTGAGACGGTGTCCTTAATGCTCATACCGAACTTTTTCGCGAAGTGTAGGGTGATATCCATCTTCATCACGATATAATCATTGTTCGAGAAACCCTCCTCTTCTATGCCTCCCACTTCTGTATTGTACGCATCGATTATCTCCTCGGGAGATCCGGACGCAAATTCCTTGTCTTCGAGTACCCTGGAGAATGTGTGGGAGCGCATGAACATCATAATCGCTTTGTTCTGCGGAATGCCATACCTGACGGAGATAAGTTCGGCCACATCTGCCGCGATCTCCACAGGGTCTTTTTCATCCATCACCGACATTTCTTCAATCTCCCGACATTGGTGTCCACAATGCTTCAAAGTGAAAGTGTGAGTGAGTTTTATAATCATTCTGCCGTTCAGTGTAATATTGGCCCCAGGCCGGAGTGATCAAATGATGAAGCTGGTTCTTATCAGACACGGAGAAAGCGAATGGAACAAACTCAACCTGTTCACAGGCTGGACCGACGTTGAACTGTCTGAGAAAGGCTGGGAAGAGGCCAAGGCCGCAGGAAAACTTCTGAAAGAAGAAGGTTATGACTTCGATATCTGCCACACATCCCTTCTCAAGAGGGCCATTCACACCGCCCAGTCCGTCCTTGCAGAGATGGACCTCGACTGGATCCCCATGGAGAAGCACTGGGAGCTCAACGAGAGGCATTACGGCGCCCTTCAGGGACTCAACAAGGCCGAGACCGCCGAGAAGTACGGTCAGGAGCAGGTCACCCTCTGGAGGCGTTCCTACGACGTCTGTCCTCCCGCACTTTCCAAGGACGACGAAAGGAACCCCGAGAACCAGAGGAGGTACAAGGGGACCCCCGCGGAAGGACACCCTCTAACCGAGAGCCTCGAGATCACCGTGAAACGTGTCGTCCCATTCTACGAGAAGGTCATCGTGCCCGAGATCAAGGAAGGAAAGAGGCTTCTCATCGCCGCCCACGGAAACTCCCTCCGTGCATTGGTGAAATATCTTGACGGCCTCACCTCCGAAGAGATCATCTCCGTCAACATCCCCACCGGGGTCCCCCTTGTCTATGAGTTCGACGATTCCATGAAGGTCGTCGGCAAATACTACCTCGGTGACCAGGACGCCATCGCCGCCAAGGCCAAGGCCGTCAGCGAGCAGGCCAAAAGGAAGAACTGAAATGGTGACGATAGAACACGATCCCGAAAAGGACCGTTTCTCAGCGATTTTCGAAGGGAAAGAGGTAGGTTACCTCACCTATGAGATCGATGATGGTGTGCTGACCGTCACCCACACCGTCGTCGACCCTTCGATGCGCGGACAGGGGATCGCAAGGAAACTCGTCCTCGCCTGCAGTTCCTTCGCGGGATCCTCATCCCTGCAGATCGCATCGGTATGTTCCTATGCTTCAGCCGTTCTTGGTATCGAGGACAGGAATCCGTCCTGCAGGATCTGAAACCTTTTTCATTTCCTGTTTTTCGATTATTACATAACATCTTCAGTTATCTGAAATTTTAAAATCGAAAAACGATTTTTATCCAACAAATGTCTACGAATTTCGTAGAATTTTTTATAGTTTTGTCTATATTCTGACAAACCTTTATTTATTTTGTCTGAGGTTAAGGGCTATCGGGCCCAGGGTATTCCATAGGGTCTGACTGCGTTAAGCAGGTGTGAATCCAATATGTCGTTCTTAGATACGTTGAACGGACCGATCTCCGATGCATTCTACTTTGTAGATGACTATTTCTGGGGAATCGCGTTCGCATTTCTGATCGGACTCGGCATTGTCTTCACTGTGAAACTGAAGTTCATGCAGATCCTCAGGATCAGGCATACTTCGGCTCTCGCTCTATCCGGTATTCAGGAAGGTGCATCGACTAAGAAGATCTCATCGTTCGAAGCATTCTGTATCGGTATGGGAGCCCGTATCGGTGTAGGTAATATCGCCGGAGTCGCAACCGCCATTGTAATGGGTGGTCCTGGTGCTGTTTTCTGGATGTGGGTCTTCGCCATCATCGGTTCCGCAAGCGCCTTCATGGAATCCACTCTTGCACAGATCTATAAAGAAAAGAAATCCGATGACCAGTACTACGGAGGTCCCGCATACTATGCGATGAAGGGACTCAAGAGCAGGAAGCTCGGTGTCCTCGCAGCCATTCTTCTGGTCCTCACCTTCGGTCTCGGATTCGTCGGAGTTCAGGCGTGCAATGCTTCCGGAGCACTCTGCGGAGCATTCGAGTTCGACCACAACAACCTTGTGTTCGCCGCCATCATCGCCATCATCGCAGCTATCCTTATCTTCAAGGGACTCAAGATGGTCGCCAAGTTCTCCACCAAGATCGTTCCTTTCATGGCCGTCGCATGGATCATCTTCAGTGTCATCGCCATCTGCTGCAACATCGGAGGAGTCATCAACGCATTCTCTATGATCTTCGAGTATGCCTTCAACTGGAAGGGTGTGTTCGGCGGAGGTATCGGTATCATCATCGTCACCGGTCTGAAGAGAGGTGTCTTCTCCAACGAGGCAGGTCTCGGTTCCGTTGCGAACATCGCAGCAACCGCGGACGTTCCCCACCCTGTCAAGCAGGGTAAGATCCAGTCCTTCGGAGTTCTCGTGGACACCCTCATCGTCTGTACCCTCACCGCCATCGTCGTTCTTTCCTACGGAAGCTACGCCGACATCACCGCATTCGGTGTCAAGGGTTCTCAGCTCGTTCAGAACATCGTCTCCACCACCATCTTCGGAGAAGCGGCCAACTACATCATCGCGGTCTTCATGTTCCTCTTCGCATTCACCAGTCTTATCGGTTACTACACCATGAGCGAGGCCAATGCAAGGTTCATCAAGGACGACAAGAAGGTCATTCTCTCTGTGAAGATCGTCGTCATCGTCATGGCATTCATCGCAGCCTGCGTCACCGATGTCACCATTATGGATGCGTTCTCTGATACGTTCATGGCCCTGATGGCCTCTGTGAACATGATCATCGTCGCACTGCTTTCGAGGCAGGTCTTCGAGGCCTACGCCGATTACCGGCAGCAGAAGAAGGACGGTATCGAAGAACCAGAGTTCCATAGAGATACCTTATCAGATCCGTCCGGTGTGACCGAGTGGGAGTGATCTCATGGCAGCTGACGATAGTGAATGCAGACCCAAGATCGCCGATGAGATCATCGACCACTGTCACTACGTGATCGAGTTCTTCATCGCTCTGACCATAGTGATCGGTGTCGCCACCGGATACTACTATCACGAAGGAGAGAACATGCTCATGTTCATCCCTCTGATGGTCGCATTCATTACCACGTTCATCGCATACATGTTCATCGATCTCAGATCGGAACTTGTTGCCAACCGCAAGAGCAGGGCACTGTACCTCTGTGACACCTACTTCAAGATCCTCATCTTGGCGACCATCGTCATCGGTGTCTTCACAGGATATTTCTATCACAGCGGCGACAACGAGACTATGTTCATTCCTCTGTTCATGGCCTTCATGACCGTTGTGAGCGCTTACATCTTCGTCGAGTTCAAAGGCGAACTCGTCGCTGACAAGGCAGTTGACAAGTACTAAGGAACTGGTGAATAATAACTTTTAAGAAATAGATTATCTATGCTTTAGGCGA
>CAVGRR010000107.1:1220-4048 GCA_963631655.1 Eggerthellaceae bacterium | reverse complement strand
TGTATGTTCCCGCCGCGACGGTACTGGCCACGGTGATGGTCTGCCCGCTTATGGTCACGATGTCGGCATTGGTTCCGCTCTTGGAGAGGGTAAGTCCCAGATTGGACGTGGAGGTGGAACTGACCGTGAAAGTGGCCGCGGTTCCGGTCTGGCTGAAGAGTTCAGTGACGCTCTTGACATATCCGCCGGAGGTTGAGATGCTGTCGATGCTGACGGTTCCCACGGTGATCTTGACGGATCCGGTGACAACCTGTCCCGATGTGGGGTTGGTGGCGGAATATCCTATGGTATGGGTTCCGGCGGCGGTGTTGGTGGCGACGGAAATCTTACCCGAAGTTCCGGTGGCCGTACTCATAGAAATGCCGGTGACAGAACTTGAGGTGATCGCCCATTTGGTGTCGGCGGTGGTGTTGGATCCGGAAAGGGTGATGTCCTTCGCGGTTCCTTTTGCGGTATACTGGTCGCCGGGGGCGGTAAGGCTCATGCTCTTGGCCACGACGATGCTGAATGTGGTGGAGAATGTCTGTTCGGGATCTGTTTTGACGTTTCCGGTTACCTTAATCGTATAAGTCTGTGCGGTGGCAGAAGACGAAACGGTTCCGCTGATTTTTCCTGAGGCAGGGTCGATAGTCAATCCGCTCGGATTGCCGGACATGGCATAGGTAACGGATTTGGAATCGATTGAAGCGTTTTTGATGGTGGGTGTGACAGAAACGGGTCCGCCCAGATATGTGTTGACTGTGCTGTAGCTAATCGTGGGGTTGACAACCTTGACGGTCATGGTAGCGTAAATGGTCTGGCTGACACCGGTGGTGACAACAGCCTTGACCTTAACGTAGACTGTGGAGATCGCGGTGCCGGATGCTACCGCGACAGATACGGTCTTGTCGCTGTTCACGGTCGCGGTGACACCGCCCGCAGTGGATGTGTTGCTATATGCGCCAGGGGTCGTTGACGTACTGGTGTTTACAGTCACGGTGATCCTTGACTTGTCGGAGATGTTGAACGATGGTGTCCATTTGTACGTGTCTCCGGGACGGAGATAAACCGTACCGTCTGCGGCGGCATCCGCTTCGTCTACGAATATAGGCGAAATACAGACAGCCAGCAACAGCGCGACGGCGGCCACGGACAGTACCCCTTTCGTGGTTGTTTTGTTGATCATGTTATCATTCCTAAAACGGGATCAGGCTCCCGTGACCCTCTTGATGAAATCCCTGTACGCGGCGACGGCACCGTTGACGCTTTCCTTCAGCGGAGAGAACTCGCCCGGAACGTAGATGTCGGGCTCCCCCTCGCAGACGCATTGTCCGGGAAGAAGGATCAGATCGCTGGCCGTCTCGCAGTACAGGTAATCTTGAGCAGAATCGATGTATGCGCCCACAGCTTCGTGCCCCGGATAATCCAGCAGAACGCTGTCGATACCCATGGCCCCCAAAATGGAGATCAGAAGAACGGACGTGTCCTCGCAGTCCCCCGCGTGATAGCGAAGGGTCTCCGAAGGAGTGGCCCAGTATTCGTCAGTGCCGTAGAGGTCTCCGTCCGAGGCGTAACGGATGGCCGTCTGGACGAAACACAACGCGGCGGAGATCTTCTGGTAATCGGTGCCGTCCTCTGTAATCGATAAAATGTGGTCGGCAACCTTGACGACGTTCGGATCTTCGGAATCCACGAGGAGAATGGGTGCCTTGACGAGAACGGTCCCCTGGCGGAGAACGTCGGATCTCACGGAAGAATCGACGTGCATCTCCAATGTCTGGCGGGAAAGATATCCGTCGGTGTAGCAGAGCCATTCGTAGGTATCGCTTGGTTCGGTGACGGATTCGGCGTGGCAAACGGCATCGTCCGGGGTTACCGGAATGCCGTACATCACGTTGCATCCGAAGGCGACGAGCGCAATAAGGGAAAGGACGGAGACCGCGGTTATGGATCTCATGTGTATACTCCTGTGTATACAACCCTGAGATGCAGAAACGGGGCATGAAGATCCGGTGGTGCGGTCTCCGCCTCGGAACGTACATTGCCGGCAATGTCACAATGTCCAGATGAATGGTCCGGGCGGCGGCAATGACGTTCCATGAATTATCAGATGCGGGAAAAGGATAAGAAAAGGGGAAAGCGCATCATGTGCGATACGGGATGCGGATGCATCGCCTGGCACATATGATGCAAACGTGAAAAGTAAAATAGGAGAAAGCCGGCAGAACAGGATCGTCTGCCGGGAAATGAATGATTTTGAAGGGGTTTCAGTCGGACTGCTTCACCAGTTTCGTGTAACTGCCTTTGAAAGTATGTCCGGCCAGATAAATCGGATATTTCGCCAGTTCCGTGACCCCGTCCGCGTCAAAGAAGATGCTGTATCCGAAGGCATCCGATCCAATCGATTTTACCGAACCCGAAACGTATATCGATTCGAGATAAAGGCAGTTTTCGAACGCACCGTACCCGATGGATTCCACGGAATCCGTCATAGTAACAGAGGTCACGCGAGGTTCGTAAAGGACCTTTTCGACACAGAACAGATTGGCCGGGATGTGTTTCACTGAATCTCCGAACTCGACGGATAAACCAGGGCAGTAACGGCCGGCATCATAGAACACCGAATGATCGCTTGGAATATCGGAACAGGAAACGGCATTGAATTTCAGATCCGAAAGAAGGACGCAGTCGGCGAAGGCCCCGATGCCGATCGTTTCCACAGATTCGCCGATCGTGACAGATTTGAGGTAATAACAGCCGGCGAAGGCAGATTCTCCGATCGATTCGACCGAATCCCCCGTATCAACGGATAAAAGATTGGGTTGTCCGCTGGATTCAATGACGCAGAA
>CAVGRR010000107.1:0-1154 GCA_963631655.1 Eggerthellaceae bacterium | reverse complement strand
ACAGAGAATCCGCCACTGTTGTAACCGGCACCGTAAAACGCATTTGACGTGAATTTGAGATCTATGCTTGACACGGCATTGAACCCCAGTTCCCTGAGTGCCGGGCAGTTGTAGAAAGCTCCGTCTTTGAAGAATCTGACGGCTTTTCCGACGGTCGCGGTTTCCAGACCGTGGCAGTCGCTGAAGGCACCTTCCCCGACGGTGACGACGGAATCCGGTATCGCGATCGACTGAAGCGATGCGCATCTGCCGAAGGCGAAGTCTCCGATGTAGGTCACGGTGTCCGGGATTGTCACGGATCCGAGCGAGGTACAGCGGTAGAAGGCATAGTCGTCTATGCAGACCGTTTTGGCCAGATCTACCGATTCGAGACCGATGCACGTGGCGAAAGCACAGAATCCGACCGAAGTGACGGAATCGGGGAGGGTCACGGACCTCAGGGAAATACATGCTCCGAAGGCGGAATCGCCGATTGATGTGACGGTATCCGGCAGAGTGACGGAAGAAATGCCCGTGCAATATGCGAACAGCCGATCGCCGATCGAGGTGATATCGCCTTTGATTTCGACCTTGGTTATGTATTCCGAACGGGCGGACCAGGGGTTTTCCGTTATGTTGCCGCTTCCGGTGATCTCAAGCAGACCCGTGCGAAGATCCAGGGAATATTCCGCGTTTTCTCCGCAGTTTCCGTGATAATAGACCTTTTCTTCATCATCCGATTCAAGGGCAAAATAGATCGTGAGGGAAAGGACAAAGGCTACGGCGAACCACAGGAGATACGGAGGGTCTCTGTTCATGTTATCTTCCTGAATGAAAGACCTTGCTGGGACTCTTCGCGTGTCCGTGAGGGGTCTCGACGGAAATGACATATCCAGTATCATTTTAATAGGTATGCCAACAAGCGTTTATGTTTACAAAACGGGGCCGAAGCCCCGAATAAGTTTATGCGGTTCCGCCGTAATTCCAATCGTAATCGGTCAATGTGAGCGTCATTTCATAATTTTTCAGAGTAGTTCCGCTGACCACATAATTGTCGCAGCTCATTACCGCTTTGTAACGGAGGTAGGATTCTGCAACGCGATACTCCGTAAGTGTAACGGTATTGCCGTCGTCAACCTCCGTACTCTTAACGCAGATGACGTTTTTCACGCCCC
>CAVGRR010000106.1:0-4075 GCA_963631655.1 Eggerthellaceae bacterium | reverse complement strand
CATATGGAACATGGCGTCGAGATAAGCGGGTACGTTTTCGGGTGAAACCGCCTCTGCGATCAAAAGACCCAGCTTGGGATTGTTGCCCAATCCTCCGCCGGAATAGACATCGAAAAGGGAATCCTCTCTTGCCACGAAACCGAGGTCCCTCGCGGTGGCATCGGTGATGTTCTCTAAGGTGGACGAAAAACCCACTTTCAGTTTTCTGGGAAGTCTGATATTCTCCGCAAGGGACATCAGATACTCTTCAGCCATGGCCGCATAAGGCATTACATTCACTCTGCTGGCACTTATCAGGCCGGAGAGCGGAGTGGCGGTCACGTTACGGGGGAAATCCCCTCCGCCGCCGAAGGTGTGAATCCCTGCAGAAGGCGCTTCGGAAACGATCTCCTTGATCGATTCGGGGCCGAGTCCGTGGAGCTGCACCGATTGGCAGGTGGTGAGGTGGACCATTTCAGGTCTGTGCTTTTCAATACGCCGGCAGATGAAATCGAGTTTCTCCTTGGTGATCCTTCCGCCTGCGAGACGCAGACGGACCATGCCTTTCTCGGCACCGCGCTGAGCATAACTGCCCATTCCGCCAGAGATCCCCTTGTATTCCTTGACACTCATGTCTTTGGAATAGAATCTGTCAGTAGCTTCTTTGAATACAGTTAATCTGTTTTGCACAATGTTGAATCAAAAATTGGGTATAATACAGTTGTTAATTTCAAAAAACAGCAGTTCGAACGGTTTCACATCCGTTAAATCCTGGTGATTCTGGCAGATTCTGTAATGATAATTCATTCCGTATATAAAGAAAGAAAAACGGACATTTCTGTCGTTTCGGATATGTTCGTTTTCTTCTTTAAATAAAAAACAGTTTTTTCGCAGATTCCAGTTAGAATTTTTCTCCAATGAATTTAAAGGTATCGGTTGATGGATGGATTGAATAACCTACTATTATATACTAGGTCCTGCATAGAGTAGCTACAGAGATTCACCTTTGTTTTTCTCCAATTGGGCCTGACCGCAACCAGGCCCTGATTTCACCTTCAGCTCAGTTCTTCGAGTTTCAGGACGGCATCGGTCCATTTCGAACGGGTTTCCGGATCGATGTTCTCATCGTAAGAGGAAGTGCAGATCCTGTCGGATTCTCTGACGAATTCGCTCAGAGCATTCAGGACATCAGGCTCGACTAGGTTCTTTTCCTTCAGTGAAACAACATCCTCCGCACCGATGCGGGACAGTGCCTGGGACATCTTGCGTTTCAGCACGGTACAGAACAGAAGCGGGTTCTCCTCGTTGCGGATGTCGGACCTCGACCATTTCGTCTTCTTGCTTTTGAGATAACCGGAAAGTGCGGTGAACACAGGTCTCAGGTCGGAGAATGCTCTGTATCTGCTGTCCTTCGTGACAGAAGGCAGCTGTACTGCGATGCTGTCCAATGCGGTGTACAAGGAGGACACCAGGTTGGGGATCTCAGAGGTCTCCATGTCTATCTGGGACATGTCAAAACTGTATCCTTTCGGATCCGTGATGCTTGTCGCCGCCTTCAGTCCGGAGAATGCCTCGGCCGCCGAAGAGACGTTCCTCATCAGCTCGGATTCATATGTGCCAGACGTTCCGTTCTTGATCAGTTCCATGATCTCTTTCGGAAGGTCGTCGTCGGTCAGGACGATCTTCTTTCCGATGTCGTTCACCAGGGACCAGTCGGCCACATCTGCGATCGGGAATCTCGTTTTCAGTATCCCGATGAGCCTGGTGCCGATGATGTTGTACTCGTTCTTCATACAGATCGAGCAGAAGTCTGCGGCATCTTTCAGTCCGCCGTCGGCAAGCATCCTCCTGCAGATTATGTCTTCAAGTCCGCTCTCCACCAGAGGTTTCCACACCTTCTGCGGGAGCCTGTTGATACGGGTGAGGGTGTCCATGAAGACCGCCCTGCTTCCGCTCTCGATCCTGTCACAGACAGCATCGACGAACAGGCCGGGGTTGTGTGCTGCTGAGGATATCCTGTTGAGCACATCGAGGTCTCCGGGCAGTTTGAGATTGGAGGTCGCCTCCTGCAGACACTGTTTCACCGTTTCGGCTGAGACGATGGGCTGGAAGTACACCATGTTCTGGTTCTTCTTCACGCCGTCGAACCCTTTCACAGTGACATCTCCTCTGGCGAACCAGTATTTGCACACATGTTCGGAATCCGTCACCAGAAGTGCGTCGCATCCGAGGTCGTCGCTCATCTTCTGGAACCTTGCGTCCGGAGGGTTGTTGTTCTTGATCCTGTTCCCGTAGAAGAACAGCCCTTTCATCACACGGAAATCCCTCGGAAGGATGCATCTGATCACACCTTCGGGGGATTCCAGGGCCCAGCTGTTTACCTCCAGCCTGTCCTCATCGTTGAGTGTGAACACCTCCGCACCAAGTTTCTTCAGCAGGGCGTCTCCTTTGTAAGATGCCTTCACTTTATCGATATTCAATCCGGAACGGTCCGCATCGACCTCGAAACAGCCTTCGGAGAGGTTGAAGTAGAGGTAGATCTTCTGAGCATAACCTCTGATCTTAGGTCCCTGGGACAGTATGTTCCCGTCGCGGTCCTTCCTTTCCCTGCTTACCTTTACCTCGGTGATCTCCGAGTCGGGATACAGGCGGCGGAGGTAGTTCTCCAGTTCGGCCTGGTCCACCTCGACCTTCACACGGAGGTCGGTGCTCTGCATGTCGGTGACCTTTCTGAACAGTTCGGTCCTCATGGGCATATAGAGAAGGTCGTCCCTGAGGTCCTCCATCTTGGTCCTGACGTAACCTGTCTCGTATAATGATCTGGATTTCTCGTTGATCTTTATCATGCTCATAGGCGTGTTGGGACTGAGCTTGTCGACAGTCGTTCCGACGAGGGTGACCATATCGGTCCTCGCCAACAGTGCCAGCTCGCTCAGAATGAACGGTGTGAGGTCCACTGAAATGGAGAAGATCGTCATCACATCTTTGATTTTCAGCTTCGAAGACACCTGCTCGGAATACCCGATCATCTTCAGGAGCATGTACTGGATCCCAGATGCCCTCTTGCGCTGTTCGCTCTTGGCGGTGTATTCGAACTTCACATAAGGCATCGTGAGTTCGACCATGATGTCCCTTTCGTCTTCTTCCGGCATTTCACTCACCCTCCGTCAGTTCCGAGGCCTCAAGATAGCCTCCGTCCTCTTTGATCTTGTCGATGATCTCCTTGTATACCTGGTGCACATCTCCGTTTCCGTCGAGGTCGATGTTCTCGTTGATCAGCGATTCTTCGTTTCCGACGAGGATGAGAAGTCTTCTCGCACGGCTCATGGCGACGTTTATCCTTCTGAAATCCGAGATGAAGGACGAACTTTTGGTCCTTACAAGTGAAAGGATGATGATATCCCTCTCGTCTCCCTGGAAATCATCGACCGATTTCACGGCGAATCTCTCCTCCCCGACGGTCTTGAATTTGGAATACACTCCGCTTCTGCGCATGTCCTCGTACAGCCTGTCGGTCTTGCTCTTGATCAGACGTGCCTGTGCGCGGTACGGGGTGATGACGCCCATGGTCATCTTTGCAGACTGGTCTGCATCCTCCACAGGGTTTCCGGAGGCATCGGTGCTGCAGTTCTTCTCCAGAAGTTCCACAAGTCTCGCCACGGCATTCGCCTCTGCCGCATTCTCGAACGACATGCTTCCCTGCTGAATGATGTCCCTTCCCTTGCAGTTGATGAAGTACACCGAATTCGACTGGTCGATGATGTTCTTTTCATTGACTGGCACTGTTATACGGTGGGCCTTGGCGGCATCCTGACCCTCGTATCCCATCTCCAGGTTGTTGCCGTAGAACCTGTTAATGACGTCCATGATCTGCGACGCCATACGGTACTGTTTCCTCAGCATTATCTTGGAGTGTTCGGGGGCGGTGTCGAACAGTGTTTTGAAGATCGGTTGCGTGTAGAGGTTCTTGAACATGTCCTCCCTTTCGATCAAAGTCTCATCCTTCACGTCGGGGGAGTTCTTGTATTTGACATTGTATACCGGAGGCAGCTGTTTGTGGTCTCCGACCATGATGATGCTCTTACCGGAAAGGATG
>CAVGRR010000105.1:0-4253 GCA_963631655.1 Eggerthellaceae bacterium | reverse complement strand
CGAATCTATCCTCGCGGATGTCATATGGGATATCCTTCGTAAAGAGGCCCCTATTTCATATAATCTGCTTATCAGACGTCTAGCTAAGGCATTTGATATGCCTGATTATACAATAATCCAGGAAACCGCGGACCAGATTCTGAGAAAGGAGGGAATTAAACGTGCTAAGAATCTCAAGGGCGAATCTACGGTCTTATTGTCTAAAGCTATGAACGTGGATTATACATTTGTCCGCAGATATCCTGAAAAAAAACGTGATGAAGATATATCCGAACTCCCCGAGACTGAGGTGCGTAATGCGCTGACCTACTACTATACCGGCAAGGAAAATGATGAGGATATTATCACGGATGCTTTCGATCTGATGGGATACAAAAGCATTCCTGAAGAAATTAGGTCTATAGCGGAAAACATTCTGCGTGAAGTGAAACGCACTATTAAACATCCTGAGCCACTTAAAACTGAGGGAAAGGGACCAAAAACACCGAGGGGCTACGACAACTGGCAGAGATCATTGGAACCCGAAGTCATCGAGAACACGTTCAAAGTGTTCCATACCGGCGTTCCGGACGATGGAAAACATCCGGTGTTCACTCCCGGCGAATTCCATCAAAGGCATCTGACCGTGGACTATTACAATGTCTCTGACGAGGACAAGATCAAAAAACTGGTGAATATGCTGGAGAAGACAAGCGGGATTACTATATCCGATACGGTCGGCCGTAAACATGAGCCGATACCGGGAGATTCGGGCGTTTATGGGTATATCTCGTTCACGGTCAACGAAGGGCATCCTGTCGAAAAGTTCAAGGAGGTCCTTGAAGCGTTCGGTAAGCAGAACGGAATCGAACCGAAATGGAGAAACTGGTGGCTTCCGCACGGCGTGCATATTAGTGAGAAGGAGGTCAAATACCGTACATTGGATGGCCTGCTCAGCTGATCGGTCAGAAACTGAACATAAATGATGGTTTTACCCAGGCGGGAACTTTTTTCGGGGGTAATCGGTAACACAAATTGACCATATGTGTTACTGTTGAAATCGGGACCTATCTAGGAGTGCCTTTGGCACTCCGGCTCCTTCGGGTGCCTGACGGCACCCTCAGTCGCCGTTTGTTACCTTAAGTTCTACCCATCGGATGAAGTAACATGAATCTATCAATTGGTGTTACTCAATTCAATCCGCTTTCAGCCTGCGCTCCAGATCCTCGTAATCGATGTCTTCGTCGGATATCATGAATTCGTCCATTCCGCGTCCGACATCGTCGATGAATTTCCTGTCAACATCTTTGCCTTCCATACGCAGTCCGCCGATGTGGTCGTCCAATGATTCGAAGAACTTGAGGATCGTGTAACGTCCCTCTTCATCGGTCAGAGGGAAGGTAAGATTCAGTTCGGATATATGTTCTCTGATCAGTTTTACTGATTCTTCGCTAATTCTTCTCATAGTTTACCTCCTAGCCTGTCTGCGGGTTTTTAAGGCTTTATTTGTGTCGGCCCTTTTATAGGTGGGTTTCTCCGTTGTTTTCTCTGGTGTTGCAATTTTTATATTTTTTTGCACTTTTGGATCATTTTTATTGTATGTTGACATCGGTTCCCATTTGAAATGGTATTTTCTAGCGTCATATGGATCAGTCTTATACATGGTTTTGATCCTTTTTGTGCCCGCAGCAACACAAAATGTCACTCTTTTTCCGTATTTTTCATAGGAGTCATTTGCTTTCGAATAAGGTCCTGTGCCCTCAACCTTATTCATGGCCCGTAACAGATCTGTCCTAGGTATTTTCCTGGTGTCCAAGCGTAAACGGGCATGGTCCGTGAGGGTATATCCTTTTACCTTCAGATCAGGGTTGCCTGGTCTTTGCATCGCCTTTATGTCCAGATTTAGAAACTCTCTTTTGTTGACCGTGACGGCTCTTTTTTCATCTGTATTTTTTCTTCTCATAATTTTTCCTAATTGGTAATATGATTTGATTTTACCAATTGATTACCAATAGCCTAAGAAGTATTTAATAATTGGCAATAGATTGGTAATTATGAGCGTTATCGGTGAAAACGAGGAGTACATGGGCAGCAGCAAGTTCGACAAACTGCGCAGAGTGAGTATAATTAAACCTGTCGCCGATAAGTTAGGACTTAAAGACGGCGACGAGGTCAGTTTCTATAGGTCGACGGATAATATAATAATTAGAAAAAGAAAGACAATCGATACAAATCAGGACCAGTTGCTGATGTCTATTCTGGAGAAACTGAAATATCATGTCGGTTATGAGAAAGACTCCTCGGGTCATGCTAGAAGGATTTTTGATTTAGATAAAAACACCATTGATCCGAATGATATTAAGAAATTGGATGAGGAGCACCTGCATATTTTGCTCAATGAACTATTAGGTATCGGTAAAGAAGGTCTTGTCGATCACCTCAATTTCCAGAGTGATTGATTTCTTGATACCGTGAGTTGTGGGTGGTTGACAAACAGATCATTGTATCTAGCACATTGCTCGGAATGGACTTTGATAGTCCGGCTCCTTCGGGTGCCTGACGGCACCCTCAGTCGCCGTTTGTTAACTTGAGGTCTTTGTCCATCGGATGAAGTAACACGAATCTATCAATTAGTGTTACTCAACTCAATCCGATTTCAGCCTGCGTTCCAGATCCTCATAGTCGATGTCTTCGTCAGGATTGTTGAACGCCATTACGATACGGTTCACGTCTTCGGACAGTTTCTGGTACTTTTGAGCATCGATTTCGAGGAGGTCTCCGACGGTACCGTCATAGGCTGAAAAGTAATGGAAGATCTTGTAACCGCTGTCATCGTCATCCAGGGGGTACTTCAGTTCTAGTTCCGACATATGTTCTTTGATCAGTTTCTCTGATTCTTTGCTGATTTTCCTCATGGACTTTTCCTTTCTTTTCGGCTCTATTTGTTTTGACATTTATATAGTTCAGCTTGTCTGGGTCTTTTCGATTTTATGAATTAACTGAATGTGTTTTCTGGTATGGTCGGGCCTTTCGGCCCTCCGGGCCCGAAGGGCCCAGGGAGGGCGTAAAGGCAAGTCAGATTAGGTAACACGAACGTAATATATCGTGTTACTTTTGTCCGATTTCCGCATCTGGCACATTGTCAATCAGACTCAATTTTCGGCTCCTTCGGGTGCCTAAAGGCACCCTCAGTCACCCAAGATCATTATCAACGAAACGAAGTAACACGAATCTGTCTAATCGTGTTACTCATATCCGTTTTCACCCATCTGGCACATTGCATCTTCACAATACCATATCAACCTAAACAGCCTTAAACGACCATCCCATTCCTGTGATGATAACAATGTCCATCCTCGACAGATCCAAAGACAGCGCCGTCAGAAAATATGCGGAGAAAGGCATGGCCGATGCGCAGTTCGACCTCGGAGTGATGTACTATGAGGGCCGGGGCGTGACGCAGTCGTATTCCGAGGCGGCGGACTGGTTCAGGAAGGCCGCGGACCAGGGTCTGGCGAAGGCGCAGTACAATCTCGGGTGGATGTACTGGAAGGGCCAGGGCGTGGAGCAATCCGTCATAGAGGCGTCCGGCTGGTGGAGGAGGTCCGCGGAGCAGGGTTTCGCGCATGCGCAGCACGGTCTGGGGATGATGTACAGGGACGGGAAGGGTACGGAGCAATCAGATCCGGAAGCGGTGATGTGGTTCAGGAAGGCTGCAGATCAAGGTGTACCGAAGGCGCAGTACAGTCTGGGGATGATGTACGAGCAGGGGAGGGGCGTGGAGCGGTCGGATGCTGAAGCGATGTACTGGTATCAGAAGGCCGCTGACGGAGGATTGGGGATGGCGAGGGAGGAGATGGAGAGGTTGAAGAAGAAGGGGGTGTGAATTTTGCTGGGTGACATGAATTGATTTCATCCGCGATTCTTTAACTCCAGTATTACTTAACGTTACCTACAATCGGAGAACGATTAATGAAGATAAGTGTAATTGTTCCGATATACAATTCTGCTGAATGTCTGGATCGTTGTTTGAACAGCTTGCATATTCAAGAGGGTACAGATTATGAGTTTATCTGTGTGAATGACGGTTCCACGGATTCTTCAGAAGAGATATTGAGATTATACTCAGCAAAGGATAGCAGATTTATCTGTATATCTCAACAACATTCTGGCGCATCTGTTGCGAGAAATTCGGGGCTGAGTGTAGCTAAGGGAAAATACATAATGTTCGTTGATTCCGACGATTATATTCTGCCAGGAACATTGGAAAAACT
>CAVGRR010000104.1:0-4354 GCA_963631655.1 Eggerthellaceae bacterium | reverse complement strand
ATATAATAACAACCCTCCCACTACAGACATAATATATTGTATATAGGCGGGGAAAGGGACGGTTCCCGACACCTGTTTCCGATCGCGTGTCGGAGTAATCTGTCTTTTTTAGGCAACCCGAAACCATATTTTTACAATTCGTAAATCTTTTGCGAAATTCGTAAAAAAGTGGCATTTTCCTGTGGAGAATGTATGTATGGTCTTCGGTTTTCCACGAAATTCGTAATTTTCTAAGCTAAAGTTTATATTGAATGTACTGTTCTGGCTACTTGGTCAGCTTATGGACACTGAAATCTGTTGGCATGGAAGAGGAGGTCAGGGTGTCGTCACCGCGAACGAGATCCTCGCCGAGTCTGCCATTTATTCCGGTAAGTATGTGAAAGCATTCCCCGAGTTCGGACCTGAGAGGATGGGAGCGCCTATCAGGGCGTTCGCCAGGATCTCAGACAAACCTGTCAGAGTACATACCCAGGTCTACGAACCCGACATCGTCATCGTCATCGACCCCACCCTCATCGGAAAGGTCGACGTCGCCAAAGGTCTGAAGGAAGGAGGAATCATCCTCGCTAACTACGAGGGAACCCCCGCCGAACTTCAGAAGGCCATCGGCACCACCGCCGAATGCCACGCTGTCAAGGCAACCCAGATCGCCATCGAGGAGATCGGAAAGCCTCTGGTCAACACCGCGATGCTCGGAGCCCTCGTGAAACTCCGTCCCCTCATATCCTACAGCGACATGGAGGACAACATCACCGACAAATTCACGGGAAAACTCTCCGACAAGCTCATCGTGAAGAACCTTTCCGCTCTCAAGAGGGCGTACGAGGAGGTGCAGTGAATGGTCAACATAGCGAATTACAAGGACATGATCATCGGATCCCGTGTCATCGAACCCGGAAACTCCGAGAAATTCCACACCGGAGACTGGAGGTCCAAGGTCCCGGTCATCGACACCGACGCGTGCATCGACTGTCTCACCTGCTGGATCTACTGCCCCGACGACTGCATCGTTGTCGAGAACAACGAGGTCAAGGGAGCGAAACTCAGCCACTGCAAGGGATGCGGGATCTGTTCCAAGGTTTGCCCCAAGCACGCTATCACAATGAAGGAGGATATTCAATGACCAGTAAGGTCGGAAGGGACATCGCCATCAACGGAGACGGCGCTGTTGCCCTCGCATGGAAACAGCTCAACCCCGACGTATGTGCGGCATACCCCATCACCCCTCAGACCATCATCGTCGAGGATTTCGCGAAATACGTGGCGAACGGAGAGGTCGACACCGAGTTCGTCGATGTGGAGTCCGAGCACTCCGCTCTCACTCTTTGTACAACATCCTCCGCCGCAGGCGCCAGGACCTTCACCGCGACCGCGTCGCAGGGTCTCGCCTACATGTGGGAGATGCTCCCCATCACCTCCGCCATGAGGGTACCTGTCATGATGGCAGTCGCCAACAGGACCGTCAGCGGACCCATCAACATCAACAACGACCACGGTGACGTCATGTCCGCCAGGGACACCGGATGGCTCTCCCTCTTCAGCGAGAACGTCCAGGAGGCCTACGATATGAGCATCATCGGTCTCAAGATCGCCGAGAACCCCGAGGTTCAGCTTCCTGTCCTCGTCAACCTCGATGGATTCATCCTTACTCATGCTATCGAGAGGATGACCCCCCTCGAGACCCAGGCCGTCAGGGAATACATCGGCCCGTTCAAGCCCATGCACCCCCTGCTCGATACCGACCACCCGGTCACCCACAACCTGATGGACGGACCTCTGTTCTACTTCCCTCACAAGTACCAGATGGTCATCGCCATGAGGAACGCCATCGGGGTCGCAAAGGACGCCATGGCGGAGTTCAAGGACATCTCCGGCAGGGAATACCACCTCGTCGAGGAGTACAAGTGCGATGATGCAGAATATATCGCATTCGTTCTCGGATCCTCCTTCGGAACCATGAAGGAGGCCGTCGACAGGCTCAGGAGCGAAGGAATGAAGGTCGGAGTCGCAATGCCCCGTGTCTACAGGCCCTGGCCTGCTGAGGACATCGCCAAGCTCGTCAAGGGAAAGAAGGGAATCCTCGTCATGGACAGGCACCTCTCCATCGGAGCCTACGGACCCATGTACCCCGAGATCTGCGCCGCAGCGGCACTCAACGACAAGATGCCCAAGATGTACAACTTCATCTACGGACTCGGAGGAGCCGACACCATGGTCTCCGACTTCATGAACGTCTACAAGCAGGTCGAATCCGGCACTGCAAAGACCGTCAACTTCGTGGGGGTGAAGGAATGAGCGGACTTTCTCTCAAGGAACTGAACACTGACATTCCGGTCAGGCTCTGCAGCGGACACAGGCTCTGCGCCGGATGCGCGGAAGCTATCATCGCAAGGCAGGTCCTCATGGGAACCGAGAAGGACGTCGCAGTATCCTGCTCCACCGGATGCTTCGAGGTCTCCACCACCATCTTCCCGTACACCTCCTGGAACTGTTCAATGGTCCACACCGCCTTTGGAAACGGAGCGGCAGGCGCGGCAGGTCTCGAGACCGCCTACAAGTCTCTTAAGAGACAGGGTAAGCTCGACAAGGAGATCAAGTTCGTCAACTTCGCAGGAGACGGTGCAACCTACGATATCGGTCTTCAGGCACTCTCCGGTGCCATGGAGAGGGGACACGAGATGGTGTTCGTCTGCTTCAACAACGAGGCATACATGAACACCGGTATCCAGAGGTCCTCCGCGACCGAGAAGGGAGCGTCCACCACGACCTCCTGGAACGGAACCGAATCCTACGGAAAGAAGGAGTTCCCCAAGGACATGACCGCCGTCATGGTGGCACACAACATTCCCTACGTCGCACAGACCGCACCTCACGCCTGGAGGGACATGGTACAGAAGTCCCAGAAGGCTTTCGAGTGCGGAGGACCCGCGTTCATCAACGCCATCTCCCCCTGTCCCAGAGGATGGAGGTTCGACTCCAGCGACACCATCGCGATCTCCAAGCTCGCGGTGGAGACCTGTGTCTGGCCCCTCTTCGAGGTCGTCAACGGCGAGTACCACCTCTCCTCCGAGAGTCAGAGGATCGCGGACGGAAAGGCGGAGAAGAAGCCTGTCACCGACTGGTTCAACTCCCAGGGCAGGTTCAAGCACCTCAAGGACGAGAGGTGGCTCGATGTCGTCGACGACATCCAGTCCGAGCTCGACCGCAGGTGGAAGAAGCTCATCAAGCTCTCCGAGATGTCCTCCGAGTGAAACTTTAACCTGGCCCGCCACGGGCCATAAACCGTGGCATTCTAAAAGACCCAGATGCTGAAAAATGCGATTGGTGTTGTTTGTCGGATCGGCTTTTTCAAAGATGTCCTTTTTATAGTCGGTGAAACAATATAGAAAACATGCCAGGGGACGTGATGAAAGCGGAATTGCCGATAGGGGTTGATGATTTCGCAACAGTCCGTGAGAACGGATTGTATTTTGTTGATAAAAGCGAACTTATCTCGGATATCCTCAAAAATCCTACTGGTGTGTACCTTTTCACAAGACCCAGACGTTTCGGAAAGTCCCTTAATCTCTCTATGTTGGATGCGTTTTTCAATATCAGATATAGAGAAAATACCTGGTTTGATGGTCTGAAGATCAATGATCATCCTGAAGTTGGGATATACAAGAACACACGTCCCGTGATTTTTCTTTCAATGAAGGATCTGGACTTTCTGAGTGTTGAACAATTTGTTTCCGATTTCAGCCAAAAACTGAAAAATCTGTATGAAGAGTACGTCTATCTCGCAAACAGTGATAAATTAATTCCTTCGCAGCTTGCAGATTATCAGAGTGTTCTTTCTGGAACCGCAAATCTGTCTTTGCTCAAGGATTCACTTAACAGATTATGTCTGATGCTGGAGTTACATCACGGGGTCAAACCGATAATACTTCTTGATGAGTACGACGATACCCTCAATCATGCATGCGGTAAAGAATCCTATGATGCGATTCTCAGTACTCTGCGTGGTTTCTATTCAGTGACGTTCAAAAGCAATAAGCATCTTGCATTCGGGGTCGTGACCGGCGTTATGCAGATTGCCAAAGAAGGGATATTTTCTGGATTGAACAACCTGAAAGTGAATAACATCTTTGAGGCAAAATTCGACGAGAAGTATGGTTTTACCGAATCAGAAGTCAAAGAGATCTGCAGATATTACGGCCATTCTGAAAATTTTGAAGAAGCTAAAGGGTGGTATGACGGCTATCGTTTTGGAAATGCCGATATCTACAACCCCTGGAGTATCTTAAATTACATCGACAAGAAATTCGTTCCCAAAACATATTGGGCGGGGACCAGCGGAAACGATATCATAGAT
>CAVGRR010000103.1:0-4409 GCA_963631655.1 Eggerthellaceae bacterium | reverse complement strand
ATTCATACCTTGCCTTTCACGAAGATTCCGAATATTAATTGCGATGGCATCGGTGTTTAATGTCAT
Source organism: Eggerthellaceae bacterium (assembly GCA_963631655.1). GTDB lineage: Archaea > Thermoplasmatota > Thermoplasmata > Methanomassiliicoccales > Methanomethylophilaceae > Methanomethylophilus. Next base: position 4,343 of record CAVGRR010000103.1, on the reverse strand, counting down.
AATAATCTATCTAAACGAATGTATTAAAAATTTCTTACATTTGTTTGAGTATGAAAATCTCGGTTAACGGATAATGTAAAAAATGTTTACAAAAAAATACGTTTTGTAAAAATTAACTACATGAAAATCAGCACTGCAGAATTCTGTGGCAAAGGTTCCTGATCCAAAATTATATTGATTTCATCAACAAAAACTGTTTGAAATTTCAATAAAAATTCTTATAATTTCAATCTCTTCCACAACTATGAACCCGAAGCATCTGCTGGTCCGCGAGAAATACCTCGCCAGGATCAGACCGTATTACGAGATCGACACTATCAAGGTCATCGTAGGTCCCAGACGTGCCGGGAAATCGGTCATTCTGAGATCCATAGCCGACGAGATCGACACTGATGCCGAACACAAGATCTTCATCAACTTCGAGGACATGGATTACGAAGATATCGACAATGCCTCAAAACTCAACGATATCATAAAAGAACAGATCAAGACCGGAAGATACTACCTGTTCTTCGACGAGATCCAGCATGTGAAACACTTCGAGAAAGCGCTCGCATCCTTCAAATCGAAGTACGACTGCTCCATATTCGTCACCGGCAGCAACAGCGAACTCCTTTCCGGGGAACTGTCCACGCTCCTGGTCGGCCGCACAAGGGAGTTCCTGATACAGCCATTCTCCTTCTCCGAATCGGAGGATTATCTATCAGTATCGGATATCCCGAAAGAGGATTTCGGACAGTATCTCCGCCTGGGAGGTTACCCCCAGAGGTTCTCCGAACCGTCCGCCGACGGGGTGAGGGGATTCCTGCAGGACCTGTTCTCCGCCATTTTGGAGAAGGATCTGTTCAGATCGTCCGCCGATAAAAGCAAAGAGAAGCTCAGAAGCGTCGCCATGTATGTACTGGCCAACAGCGGGTCCAGGTTCTCGGCGCAGAACGTCGTCGATTATCTGAACAGAGTACATAACTCGAAATCGTACATCTCGCTGCAGACGGTGTATAACTATCTCGACCGCATGGAGAAGGCGTTCCTCATCAGAAGCGTGAGGAAATACAATCTATCCGGCAAGGGGATAATGGATTCGGTCGCAAAATACTACGCATTGGACAACGGGATGGTGACCGTGAATTCGAATTCCATCGAAGTGCGGGACACCTTCCTCCTCGAGACCCTGGTGTATCAGGAACTGCTCTCCAGGGAATACGAGGTGTATGTCGGTGAGACCTACAAGGGAGAAGTGGATTTCGTGGCGGTGAAGGGCGGGAAGAAATGCTTCATCCAAGTGGCATACCTGCTGGCATCGCCCGAGACCGTCGATAGGGAGTTCGGTGCCTTCTCTCCGATCAAGGACTCCTCTCCGAAGTATGTGCTGTCGCTCGATGAAGTGGACATGTCCCGCAACGGGGTGGTGCACTGCAACATCCTGGATTTCCTGAGAGGAAAGGTCGATCTGTTCCTTACGTGATAAAGTGTTTGGAATTTGAGGAATTTTTCCCGAAATTTCAAACAGTTTGGCGGATCCCCCGGTCCCGGAAAGGGGCTGGAAAGGATCCGTTTTTGATTGTCTGGGTCTTTACGGAAACTTCACTCTTGGGATTCTTCCGGCGGTTCCAGCTCGACCTCTCCGTTGTCCGCCTGAAGCAGGAAGGCATTCACCTCTCCGAGTATCCCCTGCGTGTTCCCCATCAGCTGATCGATGAGTTTCCTCTGGGTCGCCCAGTGCTTCCTCATACTGTCCTCGGTCTTTACGATTTCATCGTCCAGTGCTCTGTACTGCCTTCCGATATTCTCGATCCGGTTCCTGAAGGCCGCGCTGGTGACGAACGAATACACCGCCTCTTGGATGGTCTCCTTGTTCTCCGCCACGGACCTGGTGTTGCTCACAGCTTCTATCCTATCGCGGATCAACCTGGCGATCGCAAGGACGTTCTGCGGCCTGATCAGCCAGACCCCCTCGACGAACATGAACTCGTCCATGTTCTTCCCGAACACGTTGGACACCAGGATCCCCACGTCACCGTTCACGCGCTCCATGTCGCTCGTGAGCTTGGGCAGGAACTCGTTCTTCCATCCTTTCACGTTCTTGGATTCCCAGACGATCTTTCCGCAGACCCTTCCGGTCCTGCTGACGACGGTCTGGATCACATCCGCACCCAGTTTTCCCTTCTCCACTTCCTCGATGGTGTCCAGGGGGAACTCAGTCCTGAGACATTCCTCCAGCCTGAGTTCCTGCACCTCGCCCTGCAGCTGCTGCGAGCCCTGTTCCAACTTCTTCTTGAGGCCCTCGGAGGCCTTGTTGGCGTCTTCGATCTTCTTTTTCAGCTCGAGGATCTCCAGCTCCTTGGCCTCGTCGGCAGCTTTCTTAGCCTTTTCAAAGAGCTCGGCGCTCTGTTCGTTGAACTTCTTCTGAGCTTCCAACTCAGCGTTCTGGGCCTTCTGCTGAAGCTCGAACTGCTGTTTCTGGAACTCCATCATCTGCTTGTTCTGTGTCTTATTTGCCTCGGTCAGAAGCCTGATCTGCTCGGTGAGCTGTTCGATCTGCAGCCTCTGCTTCTCCTCCGCGGCCTTGACCGCGTCATCGGTCTTCTTCTGAGCATCGGTCTGCAACTGTTCCTCCTTGAGCTTCATCAGCTCCTGGAGCTTCAGGTTGTTCTGCTCCTCGAATCTCTGACCCATCTGGGTCATGTAGATCTCATCGATGTCGAGGGTCATTCCGCAGTGCGGGCATTTCATTTCGGTCTTGTATTCCATTTCGGTTTCCTCCTTGTTCTTCAGTTGTATGCTACCATGTGGTCGTCTTCCGTTCTTCCTTCCGTCTTCTTCAGGATCTGTTCTGTGAGAGAATTCAGATTCCTGATGAAGTTCAGGTCCACATTGATGCAGACCTTGTTCTCACGGTCTGCGAAAAGCATCTTCACGCTTTTCACGGACCTATCCTTGCGCTCTTTCACTGCTATCTGCAGCGATTCCGGTTTCATCTTCACATCGGCCATTTTCTGCCTCCGTTCTATTTTCCATAGCTTACGCTGCCATGGAATGCATTAGTGTGATCATCTGCAGTTCACGAAGTAAGTTTCACCAGAAACCTACCGTTTCTGCAGCCATAATTCAATGAGGATTCCTCTCCGCGGGACAGGAAACACTCCAATCCCTCTATCGATAACATTCTGTCCTTGCAGGGGATGTTTCCCCTCGGGTCCGGGATTATCTCCAGATAATCTCCGTTGATGCTTCTGTATACACTGTATCTGTCAGCAGTGAATCTTTCGGAAAAGAGAGACCCGTCAACCATTACAGAGATTCCGTCGCGATCGATCTGGGACATATCGATTTCCGGGAGTTCCGCAACAGTTTCGACAGGGTCTTCTGCACCCCTACCCTCCACGGTTTCCGCAGTCTCAGGAACAGTTTCCACTTTCTCTATGGGCCATGCAAAATAGTTCTTACTTTGTTCGTTATTGTTCCTCACAAGCTTACAGTGCCAGGACTCTCCGAACTTCACACCGACAAGACTGTCATGATCAACGAAAACGATGAACCCGTCGTGCGCCTTACCTGCAATACCGTGTTCATTACTGTGATTAAATGTGATCAGTTCTGTTTCCTGAGGGTAATCATCAAACCTGCACATTTCAAGCAGCCTCCACAACATCGATCTTAGGATACAACTTGACCACAGTGAGATCATCGAGTATCGTCACGGAATCAGCCTGGTCCCTGAGACTGTAACTGAGAGATTTGCTGTACGAGGTCACATGAACCCTGGCACCGTCATTCTGCAGTGATTCCACCAGAACCGTGAAATCCCCATCACCGGTGATGAGCTCCACCACGTCGCACAGTTCGCGAAGGACGAATTTCTGTGCGATGAGTCCAATCTTCACATCGACACCTTCCTGTTTGCCCTTGTTATTAGACGGACGAATGAGCTCGAGCCTGAATCCGCTGGCCTTAAGCTGATTATGAAAGATCCTGGCGGAATCCTTTCCAGCATCTTTGATCAGCGAATCCACAGCGATCGCAGCAATGCATTTTCTGCCACGAAGGGTATCCATAAGCAATTTCGCATAATCTATGCACAAATTGCAATACTCCTGGTTTTCTCTCGCTGTGATATTCCTCACATCGAGTATGATGACCACCCTGTCGGATGCGTCATCCCTGTAGGGGTTGTTCTTAAACTGTACCTTCTGATTGCTTTCTATAGTGTCCACTATACCATCTCCTTCTGAGTAATTCGTATTATACCCCGGAAAAGTCCATAGCTCACGCTGGCAAGCGTATCCACAGAAGTTCCCGGGTGCAGATCAAATGTATTTTCTGTTCACCTGGTGTTGAGTCTC
>CAVGRR010000102.1:0-4421 GCA_963631655.1 Eggerthellaceae bacterium | reverse complement strand
AAACGCCAACCTCATATACATTCCGGAAGAATAGTCCCGCACACGATCATCAATGTAATCTGCTATTTCCGAAAAATCCAAAATATCCTGCATACGAGCATCGATTTCTTTCCCACTTAATCCAAAAATAGATGCATTAATGTATACATTCTCTCTCCCAGACATGTCCGGGTGGAACCCTGCACCTAACTCTATCAGACAGGATACCCTACCTTCAGTTTCAATTGTTCCCGTGTTCGGACGAATGATTTTTGTTAACAATTTGAGAAGAGTGCTCTTTCCGGAACCATTGCGCCCGATTATAGCTAAAGCTTCACCTTTTTTAACGTCAAAAGAAATATCGTGAAGTACTTCTCTGCCGGAATTTTTTTCATGTTTCGAATGATATACGACACGATCTTTTAAGGACATAGAACGATGCGTACCAAAGATCTTACTTACACCACGCACTTCGATTTTATTTCCAACTTCCATCAAAGCACCTCAGCAAAATCTGAAGAATACTTATTATAGATGGCTAAGCCAATAACCAACATCAAAAGTGACTCTACAACGCAAACACCTATCAAAGAAAAATCGGGGAACACTTTCCAATATAAAGAATCCTGAAACATAGATATATGGTAGGTCAAAGGATTGATGTTCAACAAACATTGTATAAAGTCATTATCCACAAAATCCTGCACATACATTATAGGGGTAAGCCAAATCCACATCATCAATAAAACTGTGATAAGGTATTGAATATCCCTCATAAACACATTTGCTGCTGCCAAAACCAAGGTCAGTCCAAGAGTGAACAAAAAAAGACATATTATTGCTAGAGGCAACACAGAAAGTGAAACAGCATTAATGCCGTGTCCACCGACGATAAGAACGACGAACACGATCACAAGGGAAATGAGAAAATTCACAAATTTGGAAATAACAATAGAAACTGGAATCACTAAACGCGGAAAATAGATTTTAGTCACTAATGAGGAATTCTCAACGACAGATCCAGACCCGCAACTTATTGAATCAGAAAATAAAATCCAGGGAATCATTCCGACAATGAGATAAACGTAATACCGTTCGATATCCTGCTTGAATATCATGCTGAACACCATTACGTAAACAATTATCTGCATTAGAGGAAGAATAAAATTCCAAAGCATCCCTAACAGAGATCCCTTATATCTGCCCCTCAGGTCCCGCCTTACGAGATTATATACCATAGACTTGTACGTGTACAACTCTCTGAGCATCTCGAACATTGCCCAAGCTAACAGGCGCAGATATAAATAAACACTTACTGCCACACGAAACAACAAATTACATTTTCACAAGAAAGACTACGTTCACTACATGCAATTCAAAATAGCAACACTTATGGCCGTTTTATGTTCCGTTCACGATATATAGGTCTGCTGATATCAAGTCACATACAATGAGCGGCGTAATCAACAACTTATTCTATGGCAAACACGGAGAAGCAGTCCGTTACATCTTTTTCGGATGCCTCAATGTGGTCGTCACCTGGGTATCCTACGCCGCACTTGTCCTTTTGGGGATTGCCCCCACTATAAGCAACGCAGCATCCTGGGTCATCGGGGTCGCGTTCGCATTTGTCGTCAATAAACTGTATGTGTTCAACAGCAAGACCCTGGAGACCAAGGCTGTCGGAAAAGAGGCGGCCTCATTCACTCTGGGCAGGATCGCCACAGGTATCATAGCCATCCTCGGATTCCCTGTCCTTTACAATCTGGGTCTTGATCAGCAATTCATGGGGGTCGACGGATTCCTTTCGAAGATCGTGATCACGGTCATCGAAACCGCGCTGAACTACTTCATCAGCAAGTATCTGGTCTTCAAACACAACGACTCGAAAGACTGAAGAATTCATTCGAGCCCTTTCTTTTTCTTGAAAAACAGTGAAGAAACTATGCTAATCCCGATGACAAGGAGGATCATCACGATCGTGAACATCTGGGACTGTTCAGATTGGAAGAATTCGTAAAAGAAATTGCTTAACAGCAGAATGACCCCGAACTTCAAAACACCCCCGAGGATCAGATATGCAGAGGATTTAGGGACACTCCACTTCTGATTTGCAATGAAGGCACCTGCAAACGGCAGCATCGGCGCCACGCGGTTCAAAAGCAGAAGTCTTTCGTCACTGACGACCAGAAAATGTGCATATTTATCCAACGCATATTGGATCTTTTTTGGAACGCGGTTGCTGTCCTGATAATGTTTCACCACATAGTACAGCGAGAACACACCGATCTGTTCAGCAATAATAGCGGCTATCAGCAATTCCGCACCGAATAGAAGCGGATGTCCGTAGTTGGCCCCGCCGATGAATCCGAGCACAAAGAACAGTTCGGGCAGTGTCGGAATAAGCAATGCGTCAAGCAGGAATATCAGGAAAATACAAAAGACAAGCCCCAGCTCGCCTTCTTCTCCGAAAATATCATAAATGAACTGCCCGACGTTGATGGTCACACCCCACGATGTGGCACCCCGGCCGAAGGCCAGGGTATGTGTTTAAGATCAGTTGACGTAGTCGAGCCAGGAGTCGTACTTGTGATCCTTGCCTTCGACGATGTCATGGAACTTGGCATGGATCTTGGCGGAGACCTCACCGGGCTGACCGTTACCGACGACACGTCCGTCGATGGATGTGACGGGTGCGATCTCTGCAGCAGTACCGGTCATCCAGATCTCGTCCGCAGTGGTGAGCTGGAACCTGGTGATGGGTGCTTCGACAACCTCATATCCGAGGTCCTTGGCGACAGTGATGATGGAACTGCGGGTGACACCCTGAAGGATGCCTTCGGAGGTGCACGGGGTGAAGACCTTTCCGAACTTGTAGAAGAAGATATTCTCTCCGGTACACTCGGCAGGACGGCCCTCTTTGTTGAGCATAAGCGCTTCTCCAGCGCCCTGACGGATGGCCTCCCTCTTGGCAAGGCAGGATGCGACATAGGAACCGTTGACCTTGGCACCTGCGGGACCGCAAAGATAGTCAGGCCTCTGCCAGGATGCGGTGATAAGCTTGGTTCCTGCGGTTGCGCCCTTGCCCAGGTATGCGCCCATGTAGATGCAGGTGATTGCCATGCTCTCGGGAACTCCGACGGGGTTGAGTCCGACCTCTTCTCCGCTGAGGAAGATGCAGGGTTTCACATAGTCGACCTTCTTGTTCGCCCTGACGGCCTCTTTGATTGCCTCACAGATGCTGTCGAAATCGTACTGCTTGCCGCCGAACTTCATCTCGAAGCCCATGAGCTTGCATCCGTCGACGAGCCTGCGGACGTGGTCCTTGAGCCTAAAGATGGCAGGTCCCTTGGGGGTCTGGTAGACCCTGATGCCTTCGAAGACACCGGTACCGTAGTTCAATGCATGTGCCAGGACGTGGACCCTTGCCTCGTCCCAGTTCACAATCTTACCATCGAGCCAAATCTTTTCGCATTTCTCTCCCATAAGAAAAACCTCTGTTTACAACGCGTTGAGCGCCTTGACATACCTGTCCGGCTCAGAACGGGCGATGATCTCCTCGACCTGGTCCGAACCGCCGACCACACCGACATTTCCATTGGAGGTGGATATGAGCGCATAGGCAGACTGACCGGATTCGGGAACCAATTCCGCATCATAGACATCCTGCAGTTTCTGCAGCCTGCCGATTGCAAGGCGGGCCTCGTTCTCATCAATCACGGAAAGGACCATACGGGATTTGCCGGCCTGTTCGCACTTGCCGACCACGATGGTCTCGACATTGATCTTGTTACGGGTGAATTCGCCCATAACCCTCTGCATGACGCCGAACTCGTTCTTAACAATCAGGGATATAACATACATATGTCCACGACTTGCACAACCATTGCTGAAGTAATATTTAGGTTTAGATATCGTTAAACTACTGTATATCCAGACATCCGACGGAATCTGGGAAGCATTACAACAGAACATCTGGCCGAGTGGTCAGCTTGCATTTTGATCCAGACCGGTGCATAGCCAACAGTACCGCAATATGACGCACAGAAACACAACGAAGGAGACATTTTTCAGAACTGTCAACAAAACAGGAACTGTGTTCAGATCTATCAAGCCCAACGAAGTATACGTGATATAACTCAAAAATGAAAAAACGCCTAACATCACATACGCCTTTAAGATCGAAGCTTTTTGTTCCTTATCAAAACAGGATAATTGTGTGAAGGGCATCATCAATGCGATCCAAATCACATACTGTGCGGAATAGACCTTACTGAACATGATGAAGAGCAGCAACAACGCCAGCATCATCAAGGTACTCAGGTAAAGTAGATTATCGACAGAGGTCTTGAAACGGAAACAGCGGATGAACATCACAGCTATGAATGAAAACAATGCCGCAAACAGCAACGGATTCATCCAAGGGGCCACCGCATCAGGTC
>CAVGRR010000101.1:0-4523 GCA_963631655.1 Eggerthellaceae bacterium | reverse complement strand
GTGTAGCTGCAGCTTATGCGATTTCGATGTTCCTTCGTAACGGAATCATATTCCCGATCTTCATATCCAAATCTCTCCGTTGTAGCATTACTGAATTTATAAAGCCGATGTTTGGTGGATTCATTGTGTTTTTAGCAGGGCTATGCTACTGTTATGTTTTCTCTTTGTTCTGGGACGTTCAGGGAACGATCGTATCTGTTCTGGTATCGTTCATTGTTATGTTTGCTATATTTTTCTATATAGCTATCCGTTTCGGACTTACCAGGAAAGAAAAATCGATGTTGGAAGAAGCAATGCCCAAGAGGTTGTCTTCAGCTTTCGGTAAGATCTTCTGTGACTGAATCAATCTTGATTTCATCAATTGTCCCGAACTTCTTTTAAAAGTGCCAGATACTTTTTTTTGAAATCTATGCCGAATGAAGTGGCATATTCTGCTGATTTTTCAGAGACTTCTCTGTATCTGCGGGGGTTTGTGATAAGTTCGTATGCCTTTTTTGCCATATCAGCAGGGTCGTCACATCCGATAGACATTCTGGTGACCGATTCAGGTATTTTTGCCCTGTTCAGGTGGAAGACCGGCGTTCCGCAACGTTGGGCTTCCAAGGTGACCAAACCCGTCCCCTCTAGGAGAGACGTGTTGAAAACAATCATATTCCGATTGTACAGATCTACAATTTCGTCCTCAGACAATCCGGACACTATGTTTATTCTATCGGATATGCCCGCTTCTTCGGCCATAGTCTCTAATTCAGGCTTGTCCGGTCCGTCTCCGCAGAAGGTTAAGGTGTAGTCCTCCATTCCACTATATTTGATAAGGAGGATGAACGCCCTCATAGCATCCTGCATGTTTTTACGTGGAGCGAGTTGTCCCATACAGAAAACTCCTTTTTCTTTCTGAATGTCTTTTTTTATAAATTTCGGATTGATACTGTTGGTTATGACCTCGATTTTGTTTTTCGGGCACCCGATGCCGATAAGGTCACGTTTTGTGGTTTCCGATATCGCGATGACCTTGTCCGAGTGATTTATGCCTATTTTTGTAATGAACATCCACATTATGTAGAAGAGGTCGAATTTTTTCTCCTTGAAACTCACGTGATGGACGGTCATTATTTTTTTGCCTTTGACAAATGGAAAGATCACAGAACATAGTTCATCTGCGGCGTGGAATACGGCCCCTGTCGAATTGATTTTTTTGGCGTTTTTTATCGGCCGCAGGAATCCGTTCAGGATTAGATTTTTAAACCCATGTGTCGAGTTGAGGTCCGCTTCCAAGATATTATACGGAATATCATTCAAACAAGATTCTAGCAGGTCGGCATATCTTCCGAGACCGGTCTTTTCAGCGGAATTCTCCTGGGGGCGGCGACAAATGATAACCTCGACCCTGACATCTTTTTTCATTTTTCTTCCCCTAGGTTTGTGTTATGTAAGATTACTTAGCACCAATTTATTACAAGATAACAGTGTTCTCGGATGTATTTTCGGGTTGGTCAATGCCCTTTAGATCTCTGTTCTTCCATATAATCGAAGCATGCGCAACAGGGGTACCCGCTGGCACCCTGCCTTTTACATTCGGGCGGTAGCACCATATAATTTCCATAAAAATTTTTCAGAATTTTGTCATATTCTTTCGGAAGCGGGGCATCAGTGTCTTCAAATTTACGAATGATGGGTTCTTCGAAATAGGTTATCGGAGACGCCTCTTTGTAGAAGGTGGTAGACAGGACAGTAACATTTTTTGTATCTTTGTTGCACAGGGCCCCGGAGATTCTTTTCAAGAGCGGAATTATCCTTCTGGCACATTTGTAAAGCGGATACGAATCAAGACGGTCGGTTACAGTGATTATTATTTGTAAAATGCCCATCGGGAAAAAGAATAGGGCTTTTCTGAATGTTCTATCCGGATATTTGACCAGTGGAAAGATATCTATAAACAACGCGGTCTTGTTTTTCAAGCCCTCCTCGAAATTTTCCTCTTTAAGAATGATATGGGGGTGGGTATCGGCCTTGGATTCATGATAATAGTATTTTTCAGGATCGAGTCCTTCTTTGAATGCTGTTCTTATCATCGGAAGATCCGATTCCCACACGAGCAGATCTATATCATTGTCCCAGGGGATGAATCCGTTATGCCTGACAGTGCCTAATGCGGTACCATACCCCATATAGAACCTAATATGATATGAATTCAGGACTGCGGATATGTCCATGTACATCGACAGCAGTCTGTGTTGCTCCTCATCCATTTAATTCCGTACGTAATAACTCCTGAAATCTATATAAGGGATTGTTGTAAATCAGTGGCGAGGACATGCGGAGGATTACGGCACTCTACTCGGGCGCCGGTATGCCGATGTCAGCATCAGTAAGCGGAGTCATCACATGGTCATCGTATACACTTGTTTCAGCACGGACATCATTCACGACGGGCACCTCAACATCATAAAAGAGGCTAAGAAATACGGGGATGTGTACGTCGGGGTCCTTTCCGATGCTGCCACGATCCGTTACAATAAATTCCCCACAATCCCCTGCAGTGAACGTGTCAAAATGGTCGAAGCGGTTCCCGGAGTGACCAAGGTCGTCGTGCAGGATGATGTCATGTATGATACCATAATCCCTGAGATGCACCCGGATTATGTGATTCATGGGGACAATTGGTGTTCGGGCCCTATGAAGGCAATCAGAGATCACGTGGAGAAACTCGTTACTGCCTATGGCGGAAAGGTCCTTGATGTCCCGTATACCTACAATGAGAGTGTCCGCCGCGAGGATGCGAAAGTCAGGGAGAAGCTTGCTATGCCCGAATACAGGCGCAAAAGATTGAAGCAGCTTATGGCGCTCCGCCCAATAGTTAAGGCGCTGGAAGTCCACAGCGGGCTTACCGGGCTTATTGCAGAGAAAACGGTCGTCGAGCACAACGGTGAGTTCGATCAGTTCGACGCCATGTGGCTCAGCTCTCTCTGTGACTCCACTGCCAAAGGCAAGCCTGACATAGAAGTGGTCGATATGACCTCGAGGTTCAGGACCATTGACGATGTTATGGAGGTCACCACCAAACCCATAATTTTCGATGGGGATACAGGAGGTCTTTCAGAACATTTCGTGTATCTAGTCCGTTCTCTTGAGAGGATGGGTGTGTCCGCAGTTATCATCGAGGATAAGGTCGGACTTAAGAAGAACTCCCTTTTCGGCACTGATGTCGAACAGACTCAGGATACCATAGAACATTTCTGTGAGAAGATCAAAGCAGGAAAGAGGGTGCAGCTCACCGATGATTTCATGATCATCGCAAGGATCGAGAGTCTTATCCTCGGGAAGGGTATGGAGGACGCCCTTACCCGGGCCCGTGCGTATGTGGCAGCAGGTGCGGACGGGATTATGATCCACAGCAGGAAGACCGATCCCGCTGAGATTCTGGAGTTCTGTGACTTGTTCCGGGCGGAGGACAAGAGCACTCCAATAGTTGTCGTTCCGACATCGTATAATTCGATCACTGAGATGGAACTTTCCGCTCACGGCGTGAATATCGTGATCTATGCCAATCAGTTGACCCGCAGTGCATTCCCTGCGATGGAACAGACCGCAAAGGACATTTTGAAATACCACCGCGCCAAAGAGGTTGATTCCAGGCTTATGCCCATCAAAGAGATCATTACTCTTATCGATGAATTGTGAGGCATTCATATGGACGTGAATGAACTGGTACAGATCCTCGGTGGGGAATTTTACGCTGGTGTACCGGACTCTCAGCTGAGGGCCCTGTGCGATTATCTGATGGATAATTACGGTATCGACAGTAATCACCATGTAATCGCTGCCAATGAGGGTAACTGCGTCGGACTTGCTGCAGGGTACTACCTTGCTACCGGAAGGGTTCCCGTAGTGTATCTTCAAAACAGCGGAGAAGGAAATATAATCAACCCCCTTGCATCTCTGATTAGCAGGGATGTGTATGCTATACCCTGCATCTTTATCATCGGGTGGAGAGGAGAGCCCGGTGTCCACGATGAACCGCAGCATGTGTGCCAGGGAAAGGTCACTAATGCCCTTCTTGAGACTATGGGCGTGCCGCATATGATTCTGGGAAAAGATACTGTACCTGAAGATGTCCGCAGCTGGTTCGGAGAGAACAGGTCGGTATTGGAACAGGGCGGACATATCGCATTCGTCATCCGTAAAGGTGCACTGGAATATTCTGGCGAGATCAAATATACCAATGATTCGATCATGTCCAGGGAGGAAGTCCTTCGCCGCATAGTTGAATGTTCTGGGTCGGATCCCATCGTATCGACCACAGGTAAGACTTCCAGAGAACTTTTCGAGATAAGGGAATCCAGAGGAGAAGACCATGGTTTTGATTTCCTCACGGTCGGTTCCATGGGACACAGTTCTTCCATTGCTGCAGCTATCGCTGCAAATACCAAAGGTCGTCGCGTATGGTGTATCGACGGCGATGGCGCAGTTCTAATGCACATGGGCTCTATGGCTGTCATAGGTTCTATGGGTCTGCGTAACTT
>CAVGRR010000100.1:0-4645 GCA_963631655.1 Eggerthellaceae bacterium | reverse complement strand
CAAAAAACAGGGGGTTTGGAAAGGAGTTTAATTACTTACACGCGCAGAATTTCGGCATAAATTTAATGGATTAATGTGAAAAAGACACAAAAATCAAACTTATTTAGATAAATTATAATAAATTTAATTGAAATTTGCATGAAATCGTTAAATATCGTTTTTGAACATATTCGATTATGCTGCTGAAGCTCTCTGTAGAGAACTACGGTCCCTTCAAAGACGAGGCCGTACTCGATTTTCATCCTTCCAAACTCAAGGACTCCGATTCGTGTATCATAGAGAAGGATGACATATCCGTACTCAGCGTACTCGGGATATTCGGGATGAATGCCTCCGGCAAATCCTATCTGCTCCGTGCTTTGACCGATATTGTATCAATGATGAAGTTTCCGCTTTCTGCAACGGTGCCGATTCCGGCACATGCTCCGTTCAGACTGTCTTCGGATACCCGCGATGCTCCGACCAAAATGGATTTAGAGTTTGTTTATGAAGGAGAACGGTTCGATTACGAGGTGGAATTCGACGATAAGAGTATCCTGAAAGAGTCTCTAGACCATTTCCCCAACGGTCAGAGGGCAGGGGTGTTCAAAAGAGAGGGGAGTGAGATCAACACTCCATCGGGCAGATTCAATGAAATCAATATAATTTCCAAGCTGGTAAGCTCCAATTCGACGGTTGTTGCAGTCGCATCGCAGTTCAATTTGGAGATCTTTCAGAAGATAGTCCGTTTCCTGAACACCATATTCACGGTCGATCCTGATCTTCAGACCTCTCTGCAGAATGCGGTCGTATCGATCAATGATGATCCGGAGGCCCGCAGGATGGTCTTGGATGCGCTTTCAATCACAGATTTCGGTATTGATGATTTTCTTGGGAAGATATCTTCGGTCGATCTGTTCGAATTGAGATACAGTTCGCCTGTTCGGACGTTATGCACAATGAATAGTGCAGGTCAGGTAGCTTTGCATCTGATCCGCCACAGCAGTGATCCTTCGACGAAAAAGGAGGATGGTTTCGATCACCTCGTTGAATCCCGCGGAACATTGCGTATGATAGCTACCATCTGCCCTATCATACAGGCACTCCGCAGTGGCGGAATTGTGCTGATCGATGATTTCGGAGCGTCTTTGGACCACGACATCTGTGCGTGGATGACAGGCCTGTTCAGATCCTCGGTTAATCATAAAGGTGCCCAATTGGTGTTCAACAGCCATGATCAGATGCTCATCGACACCGAAGATCTGTTCCGTCGCGATCAGATTTACATTGTCGATAAGAACCCCGATTCGGGGGAATCAGGAATACATCCGGTATCGGATTGCAGCATCAGAAAGGATGCAGATCTCCTGAAGACCTATCGTGCAGGGAAGCTCGGAGGGCGCCCGTACATTGTGGATCCGGGGAAATTCAACTTCTGAATCGCATTATCGAGGCTGTTTTCAGAATTCCTTCGCATTTTTCGCATGTTCGACGAACAGTTTCTGGAACGAAGGCATCTCTCCGAGACCTTTTACGATGCATTTGACATTGTATCCGTTGGAGATCATGATGTTCTTGAGAGAATCCTCATCATCTCCGGCGAGATCGTTGTTGGCATGATCTCCAGCCACAAGCATGAAGGGGACCAGGGCGACCTTTTTGGAACTGTGGCTCTTCATCATCTTCAGGGTGCTTTCATAGTTGGGAAATCCTTCCACGGTGGTGACATAGACCTGATAAAGGCCTCTGTCGAACAGTTTGAGCTGAAGCTGACTGTAGGTCGCATTCGCAGGGTGGACCGTTCCGTGTCCCATAAGGAGCAGGGCACCTCCTTCCGCCAGGGGCACGAGCTCCTTTTCGATGAGGTCGATGGCCTTGTCATAGTCCTCTTCGGTGGTGAGGAGGGGACTTCCGATCTTCACCGACTTGAATTTATCGCGGTACTTCCTGACCGATTCGGTCACGAAATCATACTCGAGGCCGTTCATGATGTGGGTGGATTGGATGACAATCTCCTCAAATCCTTCCTTCGCCATGGATTCCAGGACCTCGTCGATGAACGGGAAATGCCTGCCCATCTTCTTCTCGGCGACCTTGATCACAGCCCTGCTGGTCCAGGCTGTCCTGAGTTCATAATCGGGAAATGCGACGGCCATCGCCTTTTCAGTCGCGTTGATGGTCTTCTCCATCGTATCTTTGAAACTGGTTCCGTAACTGACGACAAGGATGGCCTTTTTAGACATATCACTGTATTGGCTGTATCGTTCATAAACATTATTCGTGTGTACGACCAAGTTTTATATCGATACGAGAGGTTTCGGGCCTCATGCGTTCCATCCTGCCGTCCGAACTTGCCGAGAAAATCCAGGCCCTGCAGGTCAAATCCACCGTGTCCGGGATACCTGTCGCGGTGATCTTCGAGGGCGGCAGCGGGAGGGTAATCTCCCGTATAATCAACGAACTGTGTCGTGAACTCGAGCCGATAGGTGTGAAGTACTACCACTTCGACCCCACGCAGGCGGGTTCGGGACCTCTGGCAGGTCTCCTCGGTGCGACTCCGGGGAAGGGGGATATAGCCCTCTATGACAGGTCCTGGTACTCCATGGCGGTGGACCGTTACAACGATGATCCTCATTGGCTCGACGAGGCGCTCAAGGCGATCACCAGATTCGAATCGTACCTTATGGACAACGGTACCTTCGTGCTGAAGATCCTGCTGCAGGTCACCACCCCCGATCTGAAGGAGTACGCCTCCGAATACCGTCCGTACACCCCGCTCGCCGGCACCTTCCTTTCGGTGGACCACATCGACCGTGTGAAGTTCAACGCTGTTTTCCCTACGATCCTGTCGGAAACGGATACGAAAAGGGCCCCGTGGCACATCGTGAAGGTCAGGGACCTTGACCATACCCTTGAGGACACCGCTGAGATCATCGCCGAAGGTCTGGACGACGCGCTTAAATCAAATTGGAAATCCTCCGGGAAATGCACCCTGAAGACCGACATGCCCAATCCCCGCAAAGGACTGGGCCTCGATGCGGGATCCAAAGATTACAACGGACGTCTCGACGACCTCAGTTCCGAACTGGAGCGTCTTCAGATCCTTCTCGCAGAAAGCGGAAAGTCATTGGTCCTGGGATTCGAGGGCTGGGATGCGGCCGGAAAGGGCGGAGCGATAAAACACGTCTGCCACGCCCTGAACCCCCGCGGTTATCACGTGGCGAGGATCCAGAAACCCACGGAAGAGGATTACAGGCACACCCATCTGTGGCGTTTTGCACGCCATCTTCCTGGAGCAGGGCACATCTCCATCTTCGACCGCACCTGGTACGGAAGGATGATGGTTGAGCCTATCGAAGGCTTCTGCGACGAGCGCGAGTATCAGCGTTCCGCGGAGGAGCTGAATGCTTTCGAACGTATCCTGAGCTCTTCCGGAGCGATCATAATCAAATTCTGGCTGGATATCGACAAGGACACTCAGCTGGAACGTTTCAACGAACGTCAGAACGACCCTCTGAAACAGTGGAAACTCACCGATGAGGACTGGCGCAATAGGGACAAATGGGATATCTACGAGGGATATGTGGACAGGATGATCGAGTCCACCAACACATCTTATGCCCCGTGGGTTGTGGTTCCGGCCAATAATAAGAAAGCGGCGAGGGTGTTCATCATGGAGACCGTCGTGAACACCTTGAAGAAGGTGCTTGAGGAGAACTGATCAGACTGTGTTTCCGGAACAGCCTGTATCGGATCTGCGGACCCTTTTTCTGCTTTCTTTCATGATATTGACGGTTTTCATTTCTGTGGGCATAGCCTCGAACATGTGATTGAAATAATCTAAGTCATACTCCCGGATAGCAGTGGAGAAATCTGAAAGAACACTGTTTGCAGATTGGAAATTATATCTCTTCAGGAAAGGATAAAGACGCATTTCATTCTGTTTGAAATCTGCATCTATATCTGTATCATAGCTGGTTTTCATCCAATCGATAAAAACATCCCTGTGTTCAGAGTCGATGGACTGATATTTCACTGTGTTCGGGTCAAACATACGTCCGAAGTTGTTCCAATCACCAGGGAGCGTCATAGCACGAGGTTTCGAATGGGTGGGACCTATTGCATTGAACGAGCCGTGCACCATATATATGTCCCAGGCAGAAGTGTTTTCGGCACCGCGTTTGTATGGTTTGACATTTACTCCGTAAAGGAACGTTTTCTCTTCATTTTCCTCTTTATAATGCTTCAATATAGTGCCTGTGACGTCACTAGGTCTGTCCATACGGGAATTATTGAAGTCAACTGCGATAAATGTCGGTTTTTCGTCGGAATAGATTTCGAACAGATCTCTGATACTACGTCTGGGGTACATCTGCGGTATCGACATACCGATATTGATATCAGTGGTCCAACTGTCTTTTTCAGCCAGCATCTTTTTGACGAAATCATTGTAGATTGTTACCATATCAGAACGATTTTTATCATCAAATTCGAGTATCGGCATGACATAGATGTCGTTACTTTTCCAAGAGAGGAGAGCGTTTAGATACTCATAATCCTGATCGTCTAGAACGTCGTTCCCTTCAAGGCGTAGTTTGACCATTAGTACATTGATCATCCCTTTATCAAGGAATTTTGACCGACTGTATATGTATTGGTCCTGAGC
>CAVGRR010000099.1:0-4690 GCA_963631655.1 Eggerthellaceae bacterium | reverse complement strand
CTCAGGTCACTGACATATACTTTGATTTCACAGATACGTTACAGATCAACCCTCAGTATCTTCTGGGATACATCTCAGATTGAACCAGACTTATAATCGGCAGCTGGGGCTATCGAGTTTCATCTTGTTTTAAGCAGACGTGTCGAAGTCACGAAGTATTTTCGGATAGACCAGAAATTCTTATAGTACAGGGGTGTTGTTTTTAACATCAATTACGGTTGGAACTCCTCTTCCTCAGATACTCTGTAAGGGCCCGGTCGGTACAATAGACATAACACCCTTTCATCCCGCGTGTCATCAGAACCCGATACGTATTTTTGATGATCCTGTCCGCTACGATCGCCTGCTCACCCTTGGGATATTTGGACTTCAGCCCTTTCAGCGACTGGTCGGTCTTGGCACGTTTGGACGCATCCGTGATGATATTCCCGGATTCGTACCTCATATCCGGCCCGATGATCACCCCGACATAATCGAATTCCAGTCCCTGGCACGTATGTATGCACCCCGCCTGTGCCACCGACCCGGGATCCACCGCCCAAGTTTCGGAAGAACCCAGGTTCCAGCTCATCTCGAATCCGTATTCCGGGATCGTGATATCATGCACATCCGGGTTGTTCTTACCGTCGGAGATCCAATTCCAGCAGTATCCCGCGACGATCCTCGATTTATTGTTGACCTTGTTCTTCTCCTCGATCGCCTTCCTGAGCTCACAGGGATCGTCGAACACCCGGAAATCGTATTCAAATGATTCAGGCAATTCGAAAGAAGCGGTCTCCCGGACCTGCAGCGTATGGTCCACCCATTCCAGATATCCGTCCGACCCGGAGCACCTGAACTGGGAGTCCAGTTCCATTTCTATGATCTCGGAATCCAAAGCCTTCGCGAACCTGCGGATCTCCTCTTCGGAACCGATATCCTTCAGCGTGACCCTCTGGTCCTCGTCGAGGAAGAAGACGGATAACCTGGCGGAACGGATCAGTTCCATGACCTGATTCACACCTAAATTTGAAAACAGACCGCTCTTTTCGTTCAGCCTGTGCGCCTCATCGATCAAAAGGACATCGAACGCATTCTCGGGACATTCGGTGAATCCTCCCGACCCCTTGAACAAAGCGTCCACCCTGCTCTTCCGCATGCTGCCCTTGAGTTTCTGATTGTAAACGTAACGCGGGGCGGAGTTCTTGGATACATATGACGCAGAAGAACCTTCGTTGATTATCTCCGCCAGGAGGTTCACCGCTAATACGGTCTTTCCGGTACCGGGGCCTCCTTTGACAATGATCGTTCTTTTCTTTCCGCCCTTCTGCACCTTCCTCGCGGAGTCCAGGATCTCCTCGTAGACGGTCTTCTGGGTGTCCAGCATCACGAATTCCCGGTTGCCTTTCATCATCGATGCGATGGAGTCCTGCAGGGACTTCGAAGGCCTCAGTTTCCCGCTGTCGATCATGAACACCGTTTCAAGATTGTCCCCCTTGCGGATGATGCCCTCCAGGAATCTTTTCAATCTGTTCCCGTCGCGTTTGGCGAAGACAGGCGCGTCCTTCGTGTATATATCATATATGGGATCGAGGAGGGGTTCCGGTTCACGGACGTTGTAGTTGTGAAGACACGCACATGGTTGAAGCAGAACATCGCTGTCCTGCACATCGGCGTTGAAGTCAGCGATGGCGGTGGCGTAGGACCATGCCTGATAGGAGGGGTGGGTGGTCTCGTGCATCCCGTCGTGGAGGAAGGTGCGGACGATGCCGTCCTTTCCGGGGACCGCCTCAGCGGATTCCCACTGTTTGAGTTCGATGATGACCGCGGAGTTCCTTCCTTCCTGATTGTATCCGGAGACGATCATGTCCACGCGTTTCGAAGTGTAGGGGATGTTGTATTCTATCGCGACACCAGCGTCCTGTGGTATCTCCGAGGAGGAGAGGATGCCTCCCATGTACGTGAGGGAGTTGGTCCACGCACGTACCTCGGATTGCGGAGTATGGCGCCCGAAACGGTTCTCGATCTCTGTCTCGATCTTGTTCTCGAGGATACCGCCGAAGACATCCTCGATGAAACCGTTCTTGGTGTTCTGATAGATGATCATTGATATCCGTAACCGTCTGGAGGTATTACTATGTGTTCCGGTGCGCAACAGACATCCTGTCAATCAAGTGTCCTGAACAACCTGTCTCCTGTGTCGGGACCTTTGTTTCCTGACTGAACCGTCACCTTACTTCCCTTGAATTTGTTCTCGGACAACCTCATACCGTACACGATACGGTGCCCTGGTTCAAACTCGTTCTGGATGACGTTTGCCGCAATGATAATCGAACTCGTGACCTTGATGAGTGTGTCATAGATCTGCTTGATAGTCTCGCCGGTATTGACGACCGCATCGGCCAGTATCACAGTGGATCCCTTCAGGATCTCCCTGTTCTCATTGATGAATTTGTTGTTGCAATCGTTCATCTTCCAGCGGATATCGTGTTTCTCGTCCAGGAACAGCAAAGAACAGTCCAAAGCATCGGCTATACCTTCTCCGAAAGACATTCCGGAACGCATCAGACACACGACCACGAACCTGTCTTTCTCAGGACAGTCCTTGAGAATCCTCTCTCCGACTATCTGACCCGATCTGCGGTGTGCTTCTCTTAACTCCCTTCCTATCACGCCTGAATTGCTCTTGCACTGTGCAATCAGATTCTGAATTTCCGAACAGCATTGAATTTCATTCAATATCTTCATGGATTGAATTCACCTCCGCCACACCGTCGAATTTGATCTCGTTGGAACGGGGCTGTTTCAAAACGGTCCCGTTCAGAAGCAACTTTTGAAGAGATGTGTTCTTCTTCTTGTGTGCGACAACATACCCTTTGTCGGCCTCAAGAAGCATGTAGTAATCGACAACATTGTCTCCGACAGCGATGACCTCACGGCCTGCGGAATGAAGATAACGGACAAGGAATGCCTTGGCCAACTGAGATATGTTCGAAGAAACATCTATGCTTGATCCGATCGCCATATCGAAGATGCCGGTACGGTCGGCGACCGCCTTCCAAAGTTCCTCCAACCCTGCAGAGACCACAACGCGGAAACCGTCGATCATGGACAGGTCTTTCAGAAGGTCGTCCTCCACATCTGCGTTTTCGACTATGGTCCCGAAAAAATTCCTTATGTTTTCAACAGGAGCGATATCCCGGTGGGAGAGCCAGAACTGATAGGTACTGTATTTGTCTCCACTGAACACATTGTTATCTGCACTGACGCCGGCATATTCGAAAACCTTCTTGGTCAGGTCCGAAGCGGTAGCTGTCTTATCTCCGTCGCAAAGGACGATCAGTCTTGATCCAGACGCTGCCAAAATCTGATCGGCACTTCTTTTGGCCACTTGAGGAGCTGTCAAAATACGTCCTTCGACCAGACCTCTGATGAAACAGCAGACGTTCTCGATATTACCGTCCAAAAGCAGGAATTCCTTACCTCTTTCCAAACATTCTCTACGCAGACCTTCGATCTCGAACTGCTTCCAGGATTCTATCGCTTCAACTGAAAGTTCCGCATATCTTGAATTCTTCTCAGATTCCTGAAGTCTTGAACGTATGATCTCAGAAGGAGTATCCAGATATGCAAAAACATCGTAACAATCCCCATCCGCCTCAGTGAATGCGATGTCGAAACCGCCCTCGGAAGGGAATGCGTAATGTCCATCCACTGCGACGTTCGTATCAGAACATGAGCGGATGTATCCGATGAACTCCCGTCTCAAGATATCCTGTTCATCCGATGACAATTCCCTGAATCTGCCTCCGGAGTGGGCATTTAGCCATTCGGAACCCTTGATATGTTCAATAAAGGGCATTTTGCTGAGCAGATAGTCCTTACCCGAACAGGACAGACCGTAAAAAGCGATCCTCATTGAGGAACACCCCTCGATTCATAGAAACAGACACCCTTTTCGACAGGGATCAATTTCTTCATCCTCTGCTCCACATCTGAAAGATCATCAGACCAGCTTCCGAGACGGTATTCCTCAAGTCCGGAAAATCTGCCGCAGGGGTATATCCCGGAGGGTCCGTAGTATATGTTCGTACGGCCGACCCCGCATCTCCGCCCGTATTTGCAGCAATCAAAGGAATCCGGATTCAGACATTGACGAAGATTGAGCACTTTGGAGGCTTTCTGAATGAAACGATCGAAATCATCCCTGTCAACCTTGAGTTCGGGAACATCGAAAATTCTCGAGAAAGTGACATCATGGAAACCGTTCTGTACGAAAAACTCGATGAGCTTATCCTGATTGCGAAGATGATCGCG
Organism: Eggerthellaceae bacterium; assembly: GCA_963631655.1. GTDB lineage: Archaea > Thermoplasmatota > Thermoplasmata > Methanomassiliicoccales > Methanomethylophilaceae > Methanomethylophilus. Next base: position 394 of record CAVGRR010000099.1, on the reverse strand, counting down.
TGTCACAGTACAATTCACTCCGGGCATACGGCCGAATTTCGCCTCATATCTGTGTGCGGTCTGCATCACCCTGTCGAACGATCCTTTACCTTCGAAGTCGATACGGTTGAGGTCATGTAACTCGCGATATCCATCGAGAGAGATGTTAAAAGAGATTCTGCCCCGCACAGCATACAGATAGTCGAGCATATCATCCTCTAGACAGGTACCGTTTGAGATCGTGTAAATGTTGAATCTGCGGTCATCGACAAACATTTGTACTATCTGCCGAAGGACATCGAAACGTAAAGTGGGCTCTCCACCACCGACTATCCCGACTTTGAAAAACGGAATATCATTGGAGTCGATATATTCGATCATTCTCTGAATCGCCATCTGTATGTCTGACTCACTG
>CAVGRR010000098.1:0-4823 GCA_963631655.1 Eggerthellaceae bacterium | reverse complement strand
GAAATATCCGTCTTCCCCCCCCCCATATGCATTTTATGTATTTAATACAATTTTAGAATTTGTTCGATTTCGGAAAATTTCACAAAATTCAGTTACTTTTTACTTAACTTGTGTTAAGAGTCCTTAAGAAAAATCACGATGGCTTGATAATCTCTGCTCAAAAATATCAGGAAAATGTTATTTTCGGAAACTTCTGCAAAAAGACCTGAAAACAAAGTCCTGCAGGTCGTGTACATATCACAGTGCCAGATACAGATTTCTGCATGACCGGATATCGCAGCTGCATATGTGTTCCGACCGGAGATCCCATCCATATCTGAGCACCATTGTCTGCAACAGCCGCCTACGTTATCCTTAATAGATGCAGCACGATATCCGCCCGATTATCATGAAAGGCTCAAGGGCGTTGCTCCAAATGCTTGAGGACAGAAACGTCGAGACCATGTTCGGTTACCCCGGCGGTGCCGTCATCCCCATCTACGACGAGATCAGGGACTCCTCCATCAGACATGTCCTGGTCAGACACGAACAGTGCGCCGCACACGCCGCCGACGGTTTTGCCCGCGCTTCGGGAAAAACAGGTGTCTGCCTCTCGACCAGCGGCCCCGGTGCCACCAACATGGTCACCGGAATAGCCACCGCCTATGCTGACTCCATACCCATGCTGGCACTTACGGGTCAGGTCGGTTCCAAGGTGCTCGGATCGGAGGCGTTCCAGGAGGTGGACGCGTACAGTCTGATGATGTCCGTCACCAAGCACAACTTCCGTGTCACCGATGTCAAGAGGCTTCCCCACGCTATCAACGAGGCGTGGAAGATCGCGAGTTCCGGCAGGCCGGGACCCGTCCACGTCGACCTTCCCGTCGACCAGATCAACGCCCAGATCGATGAATCATTGCTCTACAAGGAATACGGCATCAAGGAGCCCGCCGAGGACATCTCCGGGATCTCCGATGCGGCAAAACTGATCAAGTCGGCCCACAAGCCTGTCATCATGGCCGGGGGAGGAGTGATCTCCGCCGAAGCGTCCGAGGAACTGATCAGGTTCGCGGAACTGATCTCCGCACCTGTCGTCACCCCCATGATGGGCATTGGTTCAATTCCAACTCAGCACCCCCTCAACATGGGACCTCTGGGTATGCACGGAAGGATCTGTGCGAAGGAAGCTTTCACAGAGGCGGACCTCATCATCGCCGTCGGGACCAAGTTCTCCGACAGGACCTACAGCCCCCACACCGCCCCCGGCATGAAGTGCCAGGTGATCCAGATCGACATCGACGGTTCCCAGTTCGGAAAGAGCAACAGGACAGCCGTCAACATCAAATGCGATGCAAAGAAGGCACTGAACCTCCTGATCGACGCCGTCGGTCCCGCACCCCACGACGCCTGGGCCAGGAAGGCCAAGGAGTACAAGCAGCGCAGGAACGTGGATTTCAACTACTTCACGCACCCCATCATCCCCCAGAAGGTCATGTGGGAACTGAACAAGTTCATTGACGACGATACCATCATCACCACCGACGTCGGACAGAACCAGATGTGGGCCATGCACTACCTCGACATCAAAAGACCCAGACAGTTCATTTCGTCCGGTTCCTTCGGCACCATGGGATTCGGTCTCCCCTCCGCCATCGGAGCGAAGGCCGCCCGCCCGGACTGCAAGGTCGCCGCCATCACCGGCGACGGCGGGCTGCAGATGGTCATCCAGGAACTCGCGACATCTGTCGCAGAGGATCTGCCTGTCGTCATCGTCCTCCTCAACAACGGATGGCTCGGAATGGTCAAGCAGTGGCAGAAGCTGTTCTGGGACAAGAGGTATTCCGAGACCTATCTTGAGGACGACCCTGACTTCGTGCAGATCGCCAAGGCCTACCGCGCGGAAGGCATCACCGTCGAGCGCGCAGGCGAGGTCGGAGACGCTCTGAAGTATGCGTTCGACTGCGGAAAGACCTGCATCGTCGACATCCATGTGGACCCGGAAGAGGACATCCTCCCCATGCTTCCTCCGGACCCCAGCATCCCTCCCATCGAAGGACGCTGCAAATACTGAACTTACAGGGGGTGCTCCGCACCCCCTCTTACTTATATTTTAAGGGGAACCTACTAATACCCTATGGACAATCGTCACGGCAGGTAATACTCATGGATACCAAAATCTACCACGATGAAGACGCAGACCTCGGAGTCCTGAAAGGCAAGAAGATCGCTGTCCTCGGATACGGTGCACAGGGCCGCGCCCAGGCACTCTGTTTCCGTGACTCCGGACTCGACGTCATCGTCGGTGTAAGGAAGGACGGAAAATCCTGGAACCAGGCAAAGGAAGACGGCGGAATGAAGGTCACCACCATGGATGAGGCCGCCAAAGAAGGAGACGTCGTCATGATGCTCCTCCCCGACGAGATCCAGCCTGAGATCTACGACAAGTTCGTCAAGGACAACCTCAAAGCGGGAGCCGCCCTTGAATTCGCACACGGATTCTCCATCACCTACAAGCTCATCGTCCCCCCGAAGAACGTCGATGTCATCATGATGGCACCCAAGTCCCCCGGCGACGCCGAGAGGCAGCAGTTCGTCGAGGGATTCGGAGTTCCTGCTCTTATTGCGATCCACCAGGACTACACCGGCAAGGCAAAGGACATCGCCCTCGCCCTTGCAAAAGGTCTCGGATCCACCCGCGCGGGAACCTTCCAGGTCGACAACTTCGACCTCGAGACCAAATCCGACCTGTTCGGCGAGCAGTCCATCGAGTGCGGAGGACTCTCCAAGCTCATCGAGGAAGGATTCAACACCCTCGTCAGGCAGGGCTTCCCCCCGATCGTGGCATACTTCGAGTGCTGCCACGAGTGCAAGCTCATCATCGACCTCGTCGTCAAGGGCGGTATGCCCTACATGTGGAACGTCTGCTCCAACACCGCCAAGTACGGCGGTCTGACCCGCAGGGACCTCATCATCACCGAGGAGTCCGTCAAGGGAATGCAGAAGGTCTACGACATGATCGAGAGCGGAGAGTTCAAGACCGAGTGGCGCGCCGAGTACGAGCAGAACCATCTCGCCAAGCTCCATGCTCTGATGGACGCTGACAGCAAGACCCTCCTCGAGACCACCGGTAAAGAGGTCAGGGCCCTGTTCGAGCGCAAGAACTGATCATAAACTTCATTCCGGAGAATCGGACATGCTGAAGATGATGATCCGCACCAGGAGCGGGGAATACCCTGCGGAACTGGAGGAATCGGACATCGGAACGGCGGTCTGGTTCTCCGCCAGACCTTTTAAGACCGAGGTCAACGAACTCGGCGACTCCCTTTACTTCGAGATGCCCCTCGACGTGCCTGAGGACGGTACGCGTGAGACAGTGTTCGATGTGGGAGATATCGTATGGTGGCCGGGAGTGAACGCTCTGGTCATCTTCTACGGTCCAACCCCCCTCAGCGGCGAAGACGGCAGACCTGTATGGAAATACGGGTGCATCAAGGTCGGCAAGATCATAGGGGACTGTTCCTCGCTGGAAGAGACCGGCGACAGGCAGACGATACTGCTTGAGCAGGAACTCTGATTCAATTTTCCTGATTTAATCCCGTAATGTATTCATACAGACTTTCCGGAACAGGGTTATTCAATTTGAAATGAATATTAACGATGGGCAATTCTTGTCCATCGTCATCCTCCTTAGTAGTTTCTCTAACACTATCCAAGATTGGAGTAACCTTGCCCATATAGTAAAAATCTAAAGAATCATTATCATCTTTTTTAACAAAAAGATAAGATGAGGCCTGAGGATCTAAGATATCAACCACTTCTTGACTATAGGTATGAATACGAGGCCTAGTAAACCAATCGAATTCGAAAGGACTAATGAATTTATCTTCATATTGAGTACTCTTGCTAATATCCGAACGCTTGTGATAGGTAACAAAAATTGGACAGACCTTGTTATGCACGGTATACCCAAACATAGTAGACTTATCATCATCCTTCCAATTTAATAAACGAGCAACATCTTTTCTTGAATAACGCTGGAATAAAGAAAACACACCATCGTACTGATCTTTGTAAACATCATTGAATATCAAGGAAGAGCATTCATAAACATCTTCCAACGATTCTTTGAATCCCGGAACGCTAAGCATTTCTTTGAAGAAAGGATCAATTTCGAATGAGTCTCCATTCAAACCAATAAGTGGTTTAGAATAACGTGTAGGTGCATATTCTCCTTTGAATATCCTTACACAACAAGAAATCGTCTCATCGCTGATATCCAAGTTAAATGTGGATTTAACCTCAGTTTTGAAGGTGTCGATGTCCACAGATCCCTCTTCAACAAGATCTTTCAAAAATGTTGCCTCAAACGGACGCATACCATTAACAAGGATATCTGAGAGATATTCCAAAACATCATTTTGTTCTTTGTTAAAATCATAGTGTGCTAATTTCAGATTCTTTTTGAAATTATTTAACGACTTATATTTAGATATCAAAACTGGTGGAAAAATCTTCTTGGATTTTTGAAGATACCTTAAGTCTGGTGCGTAGCCTAACATTTTCACGAGAGTTTTGTAATCATTTTTCATTATCGTAAACAAGCTCTTAGCCGCGTTAATTGATTCATAAATTCTCTTTTCAGAAATTCTGTCAAAATCAACAGTAGAACAGCCCGGGATCGTGTTTATACCTGACATTAGATACTTTCTTAAACTCTCTTTACTGCTTGAATAATCCTCAGAGAGAGCCATAGGTATCATGAAATTGTTATTATAATTGCCAATAAAATCCAAAACAACCAAAAATTCTTTCGTCTGATTGTCACGAGTGAGTTTTCTTAAACC
>CAVGRR010000097.1:0-4842 GCA_963631655.1 Eggerthellaceae bacterium | reverse complement strand
CAGTTTCTTCAACTCGGCCTTGGTGTAGGTCTTGCCGTTTAAAGTGACTGTCTCTTCCTCGACAGTCTCAGTGGCAGTCTCCGTCACGGTCTCTGTGACCCGGGAGGGTTCGTCAATTGTCGGAGGCTCCCAATCTTCAATGAGTTTGTACCCCATCTCAATCAAGAACGCCTGGTTCTTCTGGACGAACGGGTCTGCCGAGGGCAGGCTGATGCAATCGTTATCCGACTTGAATAGGACTTTCAAATTATCACTCCTGATAAGGTGCTTTAATCGTTACCTCTGTCATTGTCGACGGCAGTGTGTCATAAATGACCATCTCGGACTGCTCTAACCACACGAAGTGCGAGTCCTGCACGATGCCTGACAACCAAGACCTATGGTCAACGGCAAGCCTACCCATGAGTGTCCCCCATTCCGACACCTGTTTAACGAAGATGTGCAGGAAGTCATCAGCAGGCGTTGTGGCAAGATGAATGGTATCTGTCGACAATGCATTGTAGACGTCCCCGTGCACAAGGTCAATCCAGCAGGCTTCGCCTATTTCTTGGATAATCAAGCGGCCGTAGACCGGTGCGTTATTGCTTCCCGATATAATTTCGACAATGAAATAACCATCAGTTTCAACCCGCTTGATTTTCGCGACTTCGAAGAATTTGTTTTGGTTGGCGCTTGAGTCGTAGTTTAAGGGGAAAAGCTTGTGCGGAAAGAACGCTCTCGCATCCAGTCCAAGGACGGTTAGAAGTTTGGATATTGTTTCTGCCTCCCCACTTCTGTGCACCAAGTTATTCGCACCGCCGTTGACTGTCATTATGTCTTTAGCTGTCAGAATATCATCGCCTGTCAGCACACTGTCGTGGCTTGCCCCCTTGAACGAGTTTGAAGGGTTGTCGGCGGTGAGGGCTCCGTGGATCTCAACGGATCCTCCACTGCCCACAGTGAACTTGCCCGTGTCGATGTCCAGCTTGGCCATCTCTGTATTGCCGGATGTGACCAGAGACCCGGTGACAGCGGTGTCACCTGCAAAGGTCTTGGCTCCGGTGATCGTCTGTTTGGACGAGAGGTCCACCGTGTTGCTCAGGACAGCTGCCGCCTCATCTGCAGATGCCTTGGCATCGGTCGCAGATGTCTTGGCAGCGGTCTGAGAGTCAGCTGCTGCACTTGCAGAGGAGGCTGCTGCTTCTGCAGATGCCTCGACAGACTTCTCGGCACCTGAGATGCGTTCCTCCATGCTTACCAGCTTACTGACAACGCTGCGGTTGTCGTAAGCATCCACAAGATTAATTCTTGTCATGATTCTTAATCTCCTTATCTCTTTTTTTATTTTGCCTTCTCAAGCCATACTTGCGAGCAACTCGTTGCTCGCTCAGGCCCAGATAAAGCTCATGAAAGCTTTTGCGTATTCGCTCACCAGGTCTGTCTCGAGATCTCTCCACAGCCGGATGTTGTCATTCACCCTTCCGATGATGCCTCCTTCTCCGGTCTGTGTCACGGTGACCTTTCCCTTCCTCGTGTTCAGAGTGGTCCCCGAATCGGAAGTCCCGTCGGTGACGCTTCCGGCGAAATTGGTGCTGTCGTTGACCGCTCCGTCGGGAGTGTCCCTGACGGTTGACTTGGAGGTCGCCGCCTTGGTCTGCTTCATCTCCTCGGTGACCCCGTCGTCACCGCCGTAGTCGGTGGTCATCGTGGCGAGGATGTCGGCCTCGGAGGCCTCGGAGTTGTTGGCATACATCCGGAAGGCCCTTTCGTACCTCGGAGCGAGCTCGTCGGTGAGTGTCTGCAGGAGCACCTGCCACTCTTCGAGGGTCTCTCCCGCGAGAAACCGCTTCCAGAACTTTTCGTTCACGCGGGTGCAGACCCTGCCCCAGATCGCCGGAAGGTAGACGGAGGCGGAGGAGGGAAGGACGACGTGGGAGAGCCCGAAAACCGCATAGTAGAGCCCGGTGACCTTGTCCCAGTCATTTGTGATGAAGCAGTTGGCCACCTTTCCGTCAAGCTTAACGGAAGTGATCTCATTGACAATGATCAGGCTGGTGTGTGCTTCCAGTGTCTTCTTCGTGGTTCCGTTGTAGGTCAATGCGACCAGACTGTCTGTGTCGTTGACCAGAGCGTGCACGTGTCCGTCCGCGTTGAAGACGCAAATGTCCTCACTAAGGTCCATCAACAAACTCACACAGATCTTGCTCACGGTGTGGTCTGCCTCCTCGGCAGACTGCTTTGCCAGCAGGTCTGCCAGTGTCATTCCCTGTGCTTCGGACGCTTGCGCATACATCGCTGCTCCTCCTCATTTTCTTCGTCTTTTTCATCGTTTTCACGCTCTTCGTTGTCCTTCATCGAGTCGATGACACTGACGACCTCCACCTGAGTGCCCGCAAGACGGTTCAGGCGGTCGATGGCCAGCTTCCGCACCCTGAACTTCTCCTGCCTCCGGAGAGTGATCATGTCGTCTCCGAGATGGATCTCGTCCTCGGTCTGGACGGTCCTCTTCTGGGTGACCTGCGCTCCCGGAATTCCCAGCTGGGACAGGACCTGATTTTCCCAGTGGCGGTAGATGTCGAAAAGGCCCGGGTCGAAGGCGACCCCTGTCTGCTCCACGGCGGTCTGCACCTCTTCGGTATCGCCATACTGAAGGATGTAGAGCGCGTCGGAGGCGATGGCCAGCATCAGCTGTTTGGCGTCGTTGATGCGGGACTGGGGGACGCGGATGATGTAGGGTGCCTTCATCAGGAAGGTCAGCTGGGAGATGGTCATGCAGGTGTCGACGAGGGCGTTCACCGACTCGACGATGAATTCATGGTCTGACTTGCCGAAGAGATTGTCTCTCATCAGGACCGAGTTGGTGGCGTCCAAGTGCAGATTCCTGATGGAGTCTCTGACAGCGTCCTTCCCGGAGTCGATGCCGTCGACATAGCCGATGGGCATTGGATGCCAACTTGCAAAATTGCCGTAGAGATTGATTCCTCCCTCCATGACGGCAGGGAGAAAGTGCCACTGACCAGTGCCGGGAATCTCGAACCAGCACCCGGAGCCTTTCATCAGAGTTTTTTCCGGCTCGCAGTCGAGCGACATCACGCAAAAGTCGGAAAACCGGTCGAAATCCTCAAAATTGTAGGACCACATCGACTCGGCCATGCCGACCAGCTTGCGGGTCAGGCCGTCTTTTAATGCATCTTTGAATTTCCTGATCCCCGCGGGAGAGTGGAAGGCGTCGGCGAAGCCTGCACGCTCCCAGGAAGGGTCGACTCTTTTGCTCATTTTTTCTCACCTCAATATAGCTCATATGAATGAATCGTTCCGGTGGTGCCGTTGTCCTCGGTGAAGGAATAATTTTTGCCCATCATGTTGACGACCACCATCTCGCCTTCGAGGAAGCGATGGCAGTAATTAGTTCTGCCCGTGTAGTAGACACTGAGAGTTGTCTCGAAGCCGAGGTCGTTGACAACAAGGAAAATGCCACCTTTCATCGCTGAGGCATTCGAAAGATAAAAGGTCTTTTCGACAATCTTCGTCATCCGAACTCCTTCACCTAAGCGATTTGCGATGAAATTTTTGGCCTGAGGCGGAATGTCTCCGGTCACGATGAGACCCTGGATCTTCAGAGGGCCTCCGGTCTTGATGAGTGCGGTGCAGTCGGCTGTCGGCTCGGAGACAGAGACTCCGTTGAAATCGATGTCCTCCGCAAAGCGGAGGGCGGAATAATCATCCGGTTTCAGTGCGATCAGGGCGACGTCGCGTCCAAAGATTTTCCAGTCCCACCCGTTGCCGGAGATCTGGATGGTGTCTATCTGCTTGGCCTGGAGCATGTCTTCGGCAGACTGGAGCCTGCCGTTGAAGTAGGATGTCGCGGCATAGTCGATGGCTGCGGATGCCAGACCGACTCCGAGCATTCCCGCTCCGGAGCGAAGAGCACTACTTGCACCACCACCGACAATGGACGCGATCTGAGATGCACCCTTGTCGCCGCGGTACTGTTTCATCATCATCTTTTGGAGCTGTTGGGTCTGTGCCGCACTGACCCCGCCCTGGCCGATGCTTCCGAAGACGCCTGTCTGGAAAGCGGAACCCATGCTTCCGGTGACAGCTCCGACAAGAGCCTGCTGTGCCGCAAGTTTCCTCTGGCCGATGTCATACTCGCGCTGTCCGGAGTAGACATAATCTGACCACGAATTCTTGGTGATGTTGACAGGAGGGACCGAAATGACAGCCCTGAGACCCTCGTTGCAGGAGTCGATGCCGTTGAATCTGATCTCGATATTGGCCGTGGAAGTGTCGACGACCAGCCTATAGGCGAAGTCTTTGACCGCTCTGCCCCACGGAATTGTCATGACGGTATTGGCAGACAGGTCTGTCACAGCGTACTCGGCCGTGTCGTCGGTCTGATAGGCGACAGACAGCGACCCGGTGTGCTCGTGATATTTCGCGCCGACGACATAAAACATCGAGTATCCGTTGGATGTGACCGTTTTCACGTCACCGGAGGTTTCCCGCAAGTAGGAGAGCACGACAGGGTCATCGGTCTCGCTCGTGTGGACTCCGGACCCGCTGAAAAGCACAGGAGACACAGGCGAAATAAAGACGGAAGACACAGATGATGCCGAAAAGCCCATCACATCCACAACCGTTCCGTCTATCCACATATCAATGTCTGGCGACTTGCGGTAGGTGACCGAGTCTTTGGCTTGCTTCCAGTAGGTCTCCTGCTTCGAGGTGACCGTCGCGCTAAAACGGACGGGTGCAAAAAGAGTGACCGCCTTGACCGTCTGATTGTCTGAGCTCTCGACTGCGAGGTTGACAATGCCCCAGTACAGATCGGACGACGGTATCAGAGAGGCAATTTTCTCT
>CAVGRR010000096.1:0-4854 GCA_963631655.1 Eggerthellaceae bacterium | reverse complement strand
TTATCCGTCACGGATGCCACAGTGTTCTCCGAGAGGGATGCTCCGAAGAAGGTGGAGAAGTGGTTGGTCTTGAAATACACCTTTCCGTCCACATATTTGCTGGCGATCTGCTGGACCGTTCCGTCGGCGGCGATGTATGCGACATACATACCGTCCCAGGACTTTCCTTCAGGCTGTGCCAGTGAGACGGTCACATAGCCTCCCAGTTCATGGACATCAGTGTCGACCTTGAGGTTGATGTCAAGGACGAACTCCGCCTCGGCGACCGCAGTCTTCTGGGCCTTGGTCAGTTTTCCTTCAATGGATGCCTCGGAAAGCTTTTCGACCGATAGGGTGAACTTTCCGGTTTTCTCTCCCATCACCTTCGTGAGAACAGATGCAGGGAGTTCGACGGAGACGGTGTCGTTCTTAACTTCGAGTGCGAGTTCAGCATTAATGACAGACTTGATGTTCGTCTGTTTGATCTCGACGGTGTTCTCCACAGCCTCGATTTTGGTCTTCTTCACAGTAGTGTCTGTGAGTTGGGGAATGGTATCCGGTTCGACCTTGTATCCGCAGACGGAACATTCACATCCGGCGGTCGAACCTGCACTTGTGGTCGTGGCAGGGACTGCCGCAGTGTAGGTGAGGGTGTGGGCCAGAGGCTCTCCGTCGAAGGTGACGGTCTTGCCTGTGACACTAATACAGGATACATTGTACTTGAGGACGGTGATGGTTCCGTTATCGGACGCAGCGGAAACCGCATTGGTGAGGGTGGCGTAGTAAACGTTGCCGATCTTGGCCTCGATCTGAACCTTGTCGTTCAGATCGGCATCCACAACGATCTCACCGGTAACCATACTGTTATTGATAGTAAGTCCGAGAGTGTCAGTGTTAGCTCCGGAATTGTAATCGACCTCGATCTTTCCGTTGATCGTCGAGTCTGTAACAGTTACGTTTGCACCGGTGTACTTTGCGAAACTGTACACATCGAATGCAAATGAACCGTCCTTTGCAGTTATTGTTGAGTTCTTAATGACAACCTTGCCGTTGTTGTTCGATATTGTGTAGTAAGAACTATTCGGAAGACTGAGGTTTGTACCGTCAACGGTCATCGACTCCAATGTAAGGTCGCAGTAGTTCTGTATGATCATCCTTGTATTGTCCGCACCTTCGGCAACGGTCAATGTTCCGTTCTTCAGAGTGATGCTTATACCTTTCTCGAAGTGGAATGCCTGATTCTGTGTTCCGGTAGAACCCACTGCCGGTTCTTTGACTTCGTATTTGTGATTATCGAAATCGATGGTGAACGACTGACCTGCAGTGATTGCCATCGATTTATTATTCACTTCGTAAGCACCATCTGATTTTTCGAAAGTTCCGATACCGGGTCCGGCTGTGACGTCACAGAGCATTACGATTGTCTGACCGTCGGTCACGGCTGCGATGGCATCTTCAAGGGTGGTGTAGTAAGTATTTCCGATCTTGGCCTCGATGTGAACCTTGTCGTTCAGATCGGCATTTACAGAAATAGCTCCGGTAACTGCACTATTGTTAATAACAAGTCCGAGAGTACTTACATCGGATCCGGAATTGTAATCGACCTCGATCTTTCCGTTGATCGTCGAGTCTGTAACAGTTACGTTTGCACCGGTGTACTTTGCGAAACTGTACACATCGAATGCAAATGAACCGTCCTTTGCAGTTATTGTTGAGTTCTTAATGACAACCTTGCCGTTGTTGTTCGATATTGTGTAGTAAGAACTATTCGGAAGACTGAGGTTTGTACCGTCAACGGTCATCGACTCCAATGTAAGGTCGCAGTAGTTCTGTATGATCATCCTTGTATTGTCCGCACCTTCGGCAACGGTCAATGTTCCGTTCTTCAGAGTGATGCTTATACCTTTCTCGAAGTGGAATGCCTGATTCTGTGTTCCGGTAGAACCCACTGCCGGTTCTTTGACTTCGTATTTGTGATTATCGAAATCGATGGTGAACGACTGACCTGCAGTGATTGCCATCGATTTATTATTCACTTCGTAAGCACCATCTGATTTTTCGAAAGTTCCGATACCGGGTCCGGCTGTGACGTCACAGAGCATTACGATTGTCTGACCGTCGGTCACGGCTGCGATGGCATCTTCAAGGGTCTTGTAGTAATACACGTTGGTGCCGGAGGTCACGGATGCGACGTAGCCGAAGTCCTTGAGATTTCCGGTGACGGTGGCGCCTTTGATGAGCTGTACAACCCCGTTGATAGTGCATCCGCTGATCTCTGCGGTTCCTGCGTTGTAACCGCCGTCGGCGTGTATACAATAGAGGATTCCGTCGATGGTACCGCCGGTGATCACCACCTTGTTGCAGTTGTGAATGATGTTCTGGCCGGCTCCGGTGAAGGTTCCGCCTTTGATGGTGACGGTGGAGTTGTCGTCCACCTTGATGGTGTTCAGTCCGCCTTTGAAGGTTCCCGCATTGATGATGAGTTCGGGAGCTGCCTGGTTGGTCCCTTCGATGTATGCGGTCCTGGCACCGCTGTCCGTATCAGTATAATTGAAATAACCGCTTACGATGGCAGAGGAAAATTTTCCATTCAGGGTGATCTCTGCGTTGTCGATGGTCATCTTTCCGTGGTTCAGGATCACGTAGTAGGAGTTATCGCCGGAAGTGACCTTGTCGACACCGGTCTCAAGACTGCGGATGAGTTTCACTCCTTTCTGGATTGTCACGGTTCCGTTGTTGTAGATCGCGGCCTTTGCATGAGTGACGTTGTCGACGGTTCCGGGCGTCGCGGAAGAATCGGTGAGGATGAACTCGGCACCGAGGGCAACGGTGATGGTGTCGCCGGAGACGTTGGTCAATTTAAATCCTGCAAGGTCGAGGGTGACCTTTCCGGAGGAAACGGTCACATCTTCGGTCACAGCCTTCAGAAGAGTGACGGTGGCGCCTGCAGAAACAGAGGATGCGGCATTCACTGCATCAGTAAGTGTTGTATAATATGTAGTCCCCCCCCCCTCGATGGGGAGAGAGGCTACACTCTCAGATGTTTGTGTTGATGTGCCAGTATCTCCGGCAACAACATCATCCGCGGAAGCGACAACGGCTCCCGCGAACAACAATGTCAACAGCAATGCTATTGATGTTATCATTTTCAATTTCATTTACTTCACATCCCTCGAAACCAGGCCGTCGCGGTCTCTCCGCGAGAGGTGCTGCATCCCTTAAACAGCAGTTCGGCGCCGACCTGTTCTTGGTGTCCGATTAATTTGTGTTAATTCCGAACAAAATCGTTTGATGATTATGTACACAATTTGTCAACAAACGGACAAATTTTTTGTCTACATATTGTATACATAATGCCTAAGTAACGTATATAAAGATTTACCGAACATGTTCAAATTAAAGTCCGATTAAAAAAATATAACATTAAAATGTATATTTTTATTAGGATTACCTAATAAATTTACATATATTAAGTGAACCCTAATTCACAAAACAGGTAATCAGACCAAAGAAAAATGCGGAACCCGATCCGCCCGGATCTGACAAAAAACCCCGCCGGGAATCCCGGCAGGAAAGATGTTTAAGATCCCCCTTTCGGGGGTTTGGGGTTTCATCACTCGCGCTTGACGTACCCCCTGCCGACGGCACAGACGATGATGACGATCATCAGGGTCAGGAAGAAGCCGAGGATGAGCACATCATCCAGGCCGCTCTCGTCCTCGTACGCGCCGTACATCACCGCGTAGTAGGAGAAGTGGTCGGTCTCGAAGGACAGGACACCGTTGCTGTATTCGCTCTTGACCTTCTCGAGGTTTCCGGATTCGTCGATGTATGCGACATACATCAGGGCCTCATCCTTACCCTCGGGGACAGTGTAGTCGAGTGCGATGGTGACCTTGTCTCCGAGCTCGTGGACCGCCTTGTCTCCGACCATGAGGTCGATCGAGATCACGGTGTCGCTGGAGGCGACCGCGTCCCTGATGGCAGAGTTCTCGATCTCGGACACATCCGAAAGCTTGCCGAGGTTCAGGTTGAAGACCCCGTCGGAATCCTTGGTGACGTTCTGGAGAACGGAGGCAGGGAGTTCGACGGAGACGGTCTCGTTGCTGACGGCAAGTGCCAGGTTGTCCTCGATGATGGAGCTGATCTCCGCATTGGTGACGGCCACGGTTCCGCTGTAAGCCTCGACCTCGGTCCTCTTGGCATCCGCGGGAAGCTTATCTGTCACGTTCTGCCTGACCAGGACCTTTCCGCAGTCCGCACAGTGTGTTCCGGCGGTGAGTCCGGTGTAGGACACCGTGGCGGGGACGGCGGAGTCGATGACGACCCTGTGGTTGACCACAGGGATTACAGTGCGTTCCACAAGGACCTCTCCGCAGACGGAGCACCTCTTTCCCTCGGTGTATCCGGTGGAGGTGCAGGTGGCCGCGACTGCAGGAAGGACCTCTTCGGTGTGCTGGGTCTTTGGAGTGACGGTCTGTGCCCTGAGGACGGTTCCGCAGACCGAACAGATCTCGCCTGCGGTGAGTCCGGTGGAGTGACAGGTCGCCTCGACCCCGTCGACGGCCGACGGGGTGTGGGCGGTCTTCTCGGTGACGGTCTGGGCCTCGATCACCTTGTTGCAGACGGAACAGTGGGTTCCGGCTGTGAGTCCGGTGGAGGTGCAGGTGGCGGACACCGCCTCGTCGGTGACGGGGGTGTGGTCCTTCATCTTGACGACGGTCTGAGCGGTGAGGATCTCTCCGCAGACAGAACACTTCTTTCCTTCGGAAAGTCCGGTCTTGCTGCAGGTTGCTGCAACTGCCGGGATCGTCTCCTCGGTGTGCTGGGTCTTTGCAGTGACGGTCTGAGCGGTGAGGATCTCCCCGCAGGCAG
>CAVGRR010000095.1:0-5015 GCA_963631655.1 Eggerthellaceae bacterium | reverse complement strand
ATTCAGAATAGATCCATTGTGATTTGGTATGGTCCCAATTGAACTGGGACCAGTACTTGTATTCCTCGGCATTGAGCTTCTCGTCTCCTAAACCCATGAAACTGCCCAGCCATCCCTTATAGTCGCTTCCGTCGGTGAGATTTATCACCAGTTCGAAGCCAGTATTGCCTGAATCCCGGAGCTTCTGACAGGCATCGTTGAATGCTTCGGCCATATCCGAACCCTGGCCCGAGATCCAGAAACCTGTAGAGCGCTGTTCTTCGGTGAGGACCGATTTCACATAATCGTTGGCATTCACGTCTTCTATCATCTTGATGTAGAAGTATCCGGTGGCAACTGGTTTGAAGTTCTTCGGACCGGGATAATCTATCTGTCCTGTTTCGAAATTGTTGCTCTTGCCCGACTGATAGATGTAGTAGGAGGTTCCCTCTTCAAGGGTCTGATTGCCGAGCACATTGGCCTGGGTCCTGACCCATCCTTTGATGGGGGTCCACTTGTAGATATGAAGCGGTTTTTCAGTCGTTGACTCAGTGTCATCGAGTTTGGTGACATATCCCTTGTAGTCGAAGGTTATGCTGTGGTCGTTGGAGATCACAGCATCAGTAAGCACATCCTTCAAGGTACTGCCGGAACCCCTGAATTCGATCGTACCGTCTTCCGTTCCGTCACCGATGAACACCCGGACATTGTATGAGGTGGCGGCATCGGAATCGTCCGATACCGACACGGCACACAAAGTGAGCAGGACGGCAGCAATTATGCCGATGAACATCGCTTTACCGAGAATCCCCGAATGTGCTGATGATTCAGGCATCTGAACTCCTCCGTCTCATCAGCAGCACGCCTACGATGACCAGAACCACGATAGCGACCCCGAGACAGATTATAAGGACAGATCCGTTGTCGTCGGCGACATCTTCCGCGATCGTTCCGATCACATAGTACGAAAAGTGGTCTGTGGTGAATGTGACCGCTCCGTCGGCGAACACTGCATCTTCTATCCTGTTCAGATCTCCGGTATCCGCAAGGTGCCAGAGAGCGGCATTCTTGCCTGATACGGCCGTGGGGATCGTGACGGTCGCGGTACCTCCGAGTTCGTTCAGATATGCTTCTGCGGACATCAGGGTGATGCTGTAAACAGCAGCCTCGGCCGGAACATTCCTGCGGAGTTCTTCGCTGAGATCTTCGGTCACCACTTTGGTCAGGCTCACAGATACCGCATCATCTGTTCCGAGTTTCTTCAGAATGCCGTTGTCGAGGGATATGGTACCTTCGGGAAGTTCAAGTTCAACTGAATTCCCCTCATCGGCGATGGTCTGCAGACCGGTGACGGTTGCGGTTCCGTTGACTGCGCTGTCCTTCAGGTCTTTGATGACGGGTGTGAGAGACGCATACACAAGCGAAAGCACATTTTCAGATTCATTGATGGATATCTTGAAACCTTCCACTGAGGGTCCGACATACGTGTAACCGATGATTAGGTCCTTGGTAAGTTCTGTGAGGTCAATTTCGGATTCCAGTGCGGCTTTGCCTGTGTATGCGGCCTTAAGCTCTTTTCCGTCGGAATCGACGTATTTCACGGTGTATGTATATCCGTCATTGTCCACCAGTGTGAATTCGGCACCGTCGAGATAGAGATTGCCCAGTTTGATGTTGTTGATCGTCATCATCCCGTATTCCTCGGAATACCACTGAAGGTCCTCGGACCATACGGTCGAGGTCAGCGGGACATCCGCGAAGTAGAATATGCGGTAGCCGTCTGTTGCTGTGCTGTCATATTCTATCTGACTTGAACCGTTGAAACCGTCCAGCATGTACTTGTAGTAGGTGTCTGGAATGTTCAGTTCCTTGATGGCATCTTCCACCGTTCCGCCGTATGTGATACAGCGGATCCTGTCATTTTCGCGGATCATCAGGAAGGTCGTTTCGATCTTGTCTCCGAGAACAAAGATGTTTCCGAAGTCGTTGTAGAAATAGATCCTTCCGTCATCGGTGAATCTGACCGCCTGGGTATTGTATTGTATAACCACCTCGCAACCGAGATAACGGTATTTGGGCAGTGTCTGTCCTGGTTCGTCGTAGAACATCACTATGGTGGCAATTGGATCGTACGGGATGAACAGGATCTCCACTGAATCGCTTCCCGGAGGGATGTTTAGGGTTATTCCCCCGTGGGTGTAACGCTGGTGCTGGTAACTGTATATCTCTGTGAGATTTGCGCCGTCCACATCGAACACATAGAACTTGTATCCGGAGTTTATGTAGCCTCTTCCGTTGTAAACAATGAAGTTCGACTGGGATTTCTCGGTCAGTTCATAGTACTTGTAGTCCTCGGAGAACACGCCTTTGTCGATAGTTGTAGCAAGGATGCCTCCTCCGAGACCGACGCTTTCTCCGAACAGGCCAGTGGAGTAGATGCCGATGAATATGGCGCCGTCGGCACATGTGATCCATCCGTCGTCAAGCATGTAGTTCTTGTATTCGGAATAAACAATATTATGGAAGTCGGTACCTGTGGCCAGGTCCACTGATTGCAGAGTTATTTCTTTATTTTTGGTGAGACCGACCCAATACAGGTATCCGTCGTAGATCTGGATGCCGCCGGGGGAACCCCAATTTGAATAGCTGCGGTATCCGTCGCTGAATTTCCAGATTAGGGTCTTCAGATCGAGGCTGTATTTGTAGATTCCCGAAGATCCGCTGAACATGTAAATTCCTGTGTCATCGGAAAGCAGTTTCGATACGGCAATAGGTGAATCACAGATGTATTCGAGGTCCGAATCGTAAACTTTACTCGACATATAATCGAAGATCATTCCGTTGGCGTATCCCAGGTAATGATAGAAACTGCCTGATTCCTTGGATTGGACGGTTTTCAATACCTGGCCCGTATCAAGATCGTACATGTAGATCTTGTCTCCGGCCCTGGTGTAAAGGCGGTCGTCGATGACCAGTGGCGTACCACTGCCGCCGGTCCAGGTCATGCCCGCGGTATTTTGATTGAATCCTGTGGTCCATTGGAGATATAATGCACGTGTATCCTCGGGAAAATCAACCGAATTGATATAGCGGATGTTGTCTGATGGATTGTAATATCTTTCATACACGACAAACTCAGTATCGTTAACAATATCGGTTAATGCATACGATGAAGAATCTACAGTCACCGTATTGCCGAGAGAGGTTATCGACCAATGATCGAAAGAGTAACCATCTATCGTTGAGGTCCATTCGATGGTCACCTTATCTTCAGAAGAGACCCTGCATCCGCTAGCGACCTTAGATTCATTGACCTTCACAATCATGTGGGAATCATCATCGAAGATAATGCGGGGGTTAGCTTCGATCCATTTGGCATACAGTGTGATATCTGAGCCGATCGGTGAATATTCTTTGATCTCATTCCCGTTGATATCAAACCAACCTGCGAATTCGCTGCGGTTCTTAGTAGGTGCGGGATAATTGCTTTCGGAGATTGTGCGACCTTTTCCGAAGGTCATAGATGGGCAGGATGTGCCACCGTTAGCTTCGAAAGTGATAGTGACCTTTTCTTCTGATATGCGCTCGCTGATTGTTACTACCGTGCCGTCGAATTCACCGCTGAGCTTGATGCGGAGAACATATTGGGATTCTGATTCAAGTGGCGTCACGGTGCCCTTATCGGAACTGTATACAACATCATATTCTGTCCATTTTCCGACGCTCAATGTGATAATTGCTCCATCGGAATCATCGACACATGCGATTCCAGTAATCTTCCCCAATGAGGTGTAGAAGTAAACTGTCGTTCCCGAAGAAGTGACTAATTTATCATCCACGATAAGCAGCCCGTCAGAGGTGTTTACATAATATCCTCCGAAGTATCCTCTTCCACAGCCTAACAGCTGATCGAATGAAATGTCAGAGATGTCTGTGCCGAGCGGAAGATAGAACGCAACGTCATATGGATGTGCCAGCACCTCGACGTTCTCGATATAGACCTTTCTGTCTGCCGACCGCAGTAGATTTTCCGGATATTCGGAGGGATTGGCGGTAAGGTAAACTTCAGACATCTTGTATCCGAAGGGTATATCTCCGATATCAGATATGCTTGAGGGAATCAGTACGCTTCCGCCTTCGGCTATACTGAGGCCCTGTTTACCTACGTGTGTAAGGTGAGAATCGTATGGTATGGTAACGTCCACTCCGTAAAATGCAACATCTCCTACATATTCAACGGAACTTGGCAATACAACCTCTTTCAGGCAGGTTAGAGAAAACGCATAATCCCCAATGCGTTTCAACCCTTCATTCAATTCAACTGCGCTGAGGTTTGTGCAGCTATAGAATGCTCTTTCACCTATTTCTGTTACGGAGGAGGGGATTTTTACCAAGGTGAGGTAAGTTTGATAACATGCATCCGAAGCTATTTTCGTGACGTTTTCAGGTATGGCAAGGTTCAGCTGATTATAAGGAACCTTCAACAGAGTGAATCCGTCTGAAGAATAAACAGCACCGTCGTATGTCTGATAGAAATTGTTGGGGAAGACGAATTTAGGCATTTTTTTGTTCATAATGCCTTCTGTAAATCCTGCAAAATCATCGGGCATAGTGTATTCATATTCGTACGGGGCATCTAATTTCATACTGTTGGTGGCACCTTCGATATCCACCATGAACGAATGTGTCCTCGGTACGCCGTTAACATTCAAAGTAAGCTTGAGGAATGTTATACTTCCTTCAAGATCTCCTTCGAAAAGATCATAAACTTTTAGTGATGCAGTTCCGACAAAAGCATTCACTCCCCATTTTAACACATTTTCAACGGAGGTATTCAAGATTGTATCGGATATATTCAATGCAGTACAGCCGTAGAATGCGTAATCTGCAACCGACATCAATTCATCAGAAAATTTAATCTTTACAAGATTTGTGCAACCTTCAAAAGACCGTGTAATTTCTGTACGCCCATTCTCGAAAGTGATTTCTTTCAATTGTTCGCAATAAGCAAATGAATTTCTACCTAAGGTCAGACT
>CAVGRR010000094.1:0-5222 GCA_963631655.1 Eggerthellaceae bacterium | reverse complement strand
AAAAATTTGCCTAAGGGAGGAGATGTAATCTCATTGCCCCTGTGCATGGCATGGAAGATCCGGAGCATAGTTGACGGGCTTAAAGGCAATAATCTGAAAATTGATGGGGATCTCTGAACAGACACTCCCTTCGGAAAATGAAGATTGTTTTTATACCACCACCTATTGAAGGTGGTTAAGCAAGGGTAGTCAAGCCTGGCCAACGACGTTAGATTCAGGGTCTAATCCATAGCGGTCCGCGAGTTCGAATCTCGTCCCTTGCACCATCTCGTTATATTCTTATTGCATTCTGTCTTAGGGACCTTCGATTCAAAATGGTCCAGATGTCTCTTTTCGAAGAGGACAATGCAAATGTCCCAGATCCCGGAAACGGTCCGCTCGCCAGCCGTATGCGCCCGAGGACCTTTGACGATTTCGTGGGTCAGGAACATCTGATCGGAAAAGGCCGCATCCTCCGCAACATGATCGAACAGGACAGGGTGACCTCGATGATCTTCTGGGGTCCGCCCGGGGTCGGAAAGACCACGCTCGCCACCATAATCGCGAACAGCACCAAGGCGGAGTTCGTCGAGTACAGCGCGGTCACCGGAGGGACCAAAGAGGTCAAGGAGATCATGACCGCGGCCGAGAAGAGACGCCAGATGGGACGCCGCACCATCCTTTTCGTGGACGAGATCCACCGTTTTAACAAGGCGCAGCAGGATGCATTCCTTCCGTTTGTGGAGAAAGGGAGCATAATCCTCATCGGTGCGACCACCGAGAATCCTTCGTTCGAAGTGAACTCCGCATTGCTTTCGCGCTGCAAGGTGTTCGTCCTGCAGGGACTTTCCGCCGACGATCTGATAAAACTTCTCAAACGCGCGGTCACACAGGGTTTCCCCGATGTCCGTATCGACATCTCGGACCAGGTGTACGCGGCCATCGCGCAGTATTCGAACGGCGATGCCCGTACCGCATTGAACACCTTGGAGGCGGCCGTCGCCGAAGGGATCACGTCGCCTGGCACATCTGTGATAACGACCGATGTATTGTCGGAGTGCGTCAGCCGCAGGTCCCTGCTGTACGACAGGGACGGGGAGGAGCACTACAACATCATCTCCGCTCTGCACAAATCGATGAGGAACAGCGACCCTGATGCGGCCACCTATTGGCTTGCACGCATGCTCGACGGCGGAGAGGATCCGTTATACATCTCCCGCAGGCTCATAGAGTTCGCAGGTGACGATGTGGGTCTGGCGGACCCCAACGCCCAGGTCATGGCCACATCGTGTTTCTATGCCTGCAAGAACATGGGGATGCCCGAATGCCGTTTCGCTCTTGCTGAGACCGTTGCATATCTGGCACTTGCCCCCAGGTCCAATTCCATTGGGGTGGCGATCGACCGTGCTCTGGAGGATGTGCGTAGCCGTCCTGCAGATCCGGTCCCGATGCACATCCGCAACGCGCCCACCGGACTGATGAAGAATCTCGGATACGGAAAAGGATATCAGTACGCCGAGGACACCGACGAGAAGATCACGAAGATGCAGTGTCTTCCCGATTCGCTCTGCGACCGCAGGTATTACGAACCGGGTGACAAGGGCAACGAGGTCTACTACCGCAAACGTCTCGATGCCATCCGCGACTGGCGTGCAGGTCTTCGGGAAGACCCGCCGAGATGATCACACAAGGTAACTGATGATCATTCCGATGATGAGCACGGTCACCAGGATCAGTGCGATCTTCACCCAGAACCTGTCTTTTTCCTGAATGAGGCACTTGGTGGAAGTGAGCACTCCCGCGAATGGTGTGAAGATAAGGATCAGCACGCCTGCCGCGAGCAGGGTGTCCGAGAATTCGAAGGAACTCAGAACGAGTCCGATGACCATCACTGCCAGTCCGATGAGCGTTCCGTATTTCAGTACGGACGAGGTCTCCTCGTTGAGGCTCACATGTATCCCCCCGCTTTGGCGAGCATGATGATGGCGATGGCGAAGAAGACCACGGACATGTAACGTTTGATGGCCTTTGCGTTGACCTTTGAAGAGACCCAGGTACCGATATTTGCACCGATGTATGCTCCTACGGCGACGGCCGCGGCGATCTGGTAGTCGATCGCTCCCTGGATGAAGTAGATCACCGCTCCGGAAAAGGCGGTGATGCCGATCATATAACTGCTGGTGGCGCTGGCCACTTTGACCGGGATATGCATGTAGATGTTCATCAGAGGCACTTTGATGGAGCCTCCGCCGACGCCGGTCATGGAGGATACGGCACCGGCCACGGTGCACAGGGCCATTCCGGAACGGACGCTCTTTACAGTATATTGTTGGTCTGTGACGCCTGAAGCGGGGTCGGAGTAACTGAAGGTCATCCTGTTGTTCTCTCCGGACTCGGTGATGATCTTCTCGGGGGACATGGCCATCTTGAATCCGCTGTAGAGCATGACCATCGAGAAGATCACCAATAAGACCCAGTTCTCGAGATAGGTGGCTATTATCGCACCCGCTATCGCACCTATTGTCGTGGTGATCTCCATCATCATTCCGAACCTGATGTTGGAGAGTCCTTTTTTAACATACCCAGACGACGAACCTGTGGATGTTGCTACGATACCTACAAGACTGGCGGCGGCCGCCGTTACGGCATCCTGACCGAATATGATGGTGAGGACAGGGACGAAGATGATACCTCCGCCGAGACCGAAAAGAGCTCCGATGATCCCTGCGCCGATCGCGATGAGCAGCAGGAGAATGAGCATCACAGGTTCCATGACCCTCCAAACGGCACTAGGTATAAGAACTACACCAGATTACTGAGGAACAGGTGTACTGTGTCCATCCTTTTGGTAAGATATTCCGAGATAGGTCTCAAGGGACTCAAGGTCAGAAACAACTGGGAGAACCGTCTCAGGGACAATCTCATTCACATGTTCGCGGCCGATCACGTCGAGGCCCTCGTCACCAGGGGCCAGGCAAGGCTGTACGTCGAGACCGCCGATGTGGATGCGGTCATCCGTTCCGCCGTGAAGGTGTTCGGTGTCGGATCCGTATCCGTATGTGAAACGGCAGGTACAGGTATGGAGGAGATCTGCGAGAAGGTCGCCGAATACTCCAAGAGCCGTATGGTCAAAGGCAAGAGCTATGCCGTCCGCGCCAGGCGTGAGGGCGGGCAGAAGTTCACCAGCATGGATCTGGCAAAGGCCTGCGGAGATGCCATCTGGAACGCGAACCTCGACAAGGACCCGCACGTGGACCTGCATAACCCCGACATCATTTTCTGGGTGGAGGCGAGGCCCCGTCAGACCTACATCTTCCAGGATTACATCTACGGTCACGCGGGTCTTCCCATCGGTACCCAGGGACATGTGCTCGCAGAGGTCGACGACGACCGCGGAGTGCTTTCCGCTCTGCTCATGATGAAGCGCGGATGCAAGGTCCTGGTCAAGGGGGATTACGGACTCGATCTTCTGAGGGAGTTCGATCCTTCATTGAAAGTGGTCGACGACGGCATATTCCAAAACAAGTATCTGGGTCTTGTGAAAGGATACAGTCTTGAACAGATCGAAGGGTTCGAACAGGGCGACATGCCGGTGTTCTTCCCCACTGTCGGAATGGACGATGCCGAGGTCCAGGAAAGGCTCGATGTGTTCCGCAAAGAGGCGGAACGTTCGCCCCGCAGGGCTCACTCCGCCTGATCGTTCCTGATGCACTTCTTCAGCGTCTCGGGCCAGGTCTCTTTTCCGAAGTAAGAGTCTTCGATGTCGTTCTCCATTCTCTGATACAACTTGAACGGCACCGCGAATGAGAGCATGTCCGCCGGGATGTATCTTCTCGCATAGAGGTCGGTCATTCCGATCACTGCATGTGGATCGTCCGATTCCCCTTCCGCACGGGGTGTGGCGTAGATCTGCTGACATGCATGTCCGTAGGGCACGATGACGGCAGGTCCGGGAGTGGTCTTGCCGAATCCCGCAAGAAGGGTCAGTGCGGATATCCTGGTGGGGTCGCAAAGGAAAACGACCACTTCAATGGGTCTGTTCTCCTTCAATGCATCCTCAAGGGTCTGGAAGACGATGGCGTCGGTCCCGTCACCATAGTCTTTGATCGGTTCTATCTGAAGGGCGGCTATCTCAGGTGTTCTGAAATCCCCTTTTGCCTCGTGTTTGAACTCTCCGCTGCATTCCGGAGGTATGGCCGACAGTCTCATCGCGGTGCGCTGACGGTCCGGAATCCCTCCGAATCCAAAACCGCTGACGGCCCCGTGACAGAAGATATGGTCCTTGTCCGCGGAGCACTTTTTTCCTGTTCTGGCACATTTGACGAAAAGGGACGGGATGCTGCAGTGTGCCGAAGGGACCGATGCATCCGAAGGGATCTTCGCCTCGCGATAGATAGCCACAGGATGCATGCTGATTCCGAGAATGTTTTCGATCTTTCCCACAGAAGGACATCAGCGACCATAGATTATGATTTTTCCCGACGGCCCGCGGGAATCAAATTCCATATCTATCCGGTACGCTATCATCATCCGATGTCTGGTCAACCGAAGAACGAGAAGGTCATCCGCTGTCCGCTGGAGTACGGTATGGATGTGTTCGGCGGAAAATGGAAGCCCCGCATACTGTGCATCCTCGGAAACAACGGGAATATGCGTTTCAGCGATCTCGGAAGGGAGCTTTATGACATCACTGATGCGGTGCTTTCAGTCACTCTGAAGGAACTCATAGCCTCCGGTCTTGTGGACCGCAGGGTGATAGATGAGATGCCCCTGAAGGTGGAGTATTTCCTGACCGACAAGGGCATCGGGGTGATACCTATACTGCAGAACATCTGCAGCTGGTCACGGCAGTTCGTGAAGCCCGATCCCGGTAAACTTCTTGCACAGTGCCAGCGTTGCGATTTCACGCAGTGATCAGGCTTTGGTGTAGATCCTGACCTCAGGGTCCTTGGACCACAGGGGCTTGAGGGCGGGGAAGACCTTGGTCTGGAAAAGCCCGCTCGAGAGGTATGCGGAGGCGTGTTCCGCACTGTCGAATCCGTGGCAGACCTGGACATCCTCGTCGCGGACCAGGAGCTCCTTGGTCAGTGCACCGGCGATCCCGTCGAGGAAGGGCTGCCTGTAGTCATTGTAGACCTTGGCGGCCGCGGCACGGTTCCTGTCATCTATATACATGGTCACTTGAAGGTATGCTTTTACATCCATTCTGAATTTCCTGCACCGGATATACGGTGCATATGGAT
>CAVGRR010000093.1:0-5292 GCA_963631655.1 Eggerthellaceae bacterium | reverse complement strand
AAATGTCATTGGACAATCTGGTTTTCAGACATTCCTTTGATCATTTGACCGTAAATGAAAAGAACACAGCAGAGAGTGGGTAACATTCACAGTAAGGCAATGACTGACAATTCACTGAAGCTCAGGACTGCTCTGGTGATCTTAGCAGTCATCGCTTCCGCGATGGCGGTGCTGTTCGTTATCCATGCGGAAACGGACAGTTCCTCCGCCGAGGTCACCGAAAGCGGATGGTGCGGGCCGGACGTCTATTACTATATCTATTCAGACGGCACCCTGGAGATTAACGGGGCCGGTGCGATGTACGACTACGTCGGTGTCCGTGCACCCTGGTATGGATACCGCGACGACATCACAAAGATTGTCATCGACGACGGTGTCACACAGCTCGGACAGTGGGCCTTTGCGAAGTGCAAGCATGTCACAGAACTTACGATCCCCATCACGCTCAACAGCGTGGTCTCTGATATGTACAGTGCCTTCGCAGGCTGTTACAACATCGAAAAGATCAATTTCACCTGCGGAACCGACGGGTACGGATGCGGATATGCTGTTCACGAAGGAGATGATCCCTGGTATCAGCTCACACCCTGGTACCAGTGCAGGGATGTCCTCAAGGAGATCAATTTCGCAGACGGGGTCAAAGGTATAGGAGACGATGCCTTCCGTGAGCTGAACATAACCTCTCTTGTGCTTCCCGACACAGTGGTCATTCTTGGAGGTCACTGCTTCTTCTGCTGTACGGAACTCATCGATCTCACCATTCCGATTAGTCTCAACTCCTATGGTAATGAAGATTATCCTGCATTCTGGGGGTGCGAAGCGATCGAGAATGTGACCTTCACCCGCGGAAACGGGGTCCCGTTCGATTATAACTCCTACTCAACACCCGTCCATCAGAACCTGGCTCCGTGGAACCTTGACGGCGGTGTTGCGAAAAAGATCGTCATTTCCGATGATGTCACCTATTTGGGAAAATTCATGTTCGCCGGATGCGACATCAGGGAGCTCATTGTCCCGATCACCGCCCTGGAAATGGTCTCAGGCCGTCATCCTTTCACCGATCAGTACAACGACCTTGAAAAGATCGTCATAACCAAAGGAACCACCGGGGTAGGGGGAGATTACAACGATATCTTCTCTGAATACCACCTGATCTGGAACCTGACTGGGTGCCTGAAGACCCTGATCGTCGAAGAAGGAGTGACCCACCTCGGGGACTACATGTTCTTTGACACCCATGTGGAGAAGATGGTGCTTCCGGATTCGCTTGTTTCTCTCGGCGAATATACCTTCCGCGGCATCAAAGTGAACGATCTGACCCTTCCTATCAGTCTTAATACGGTATGGCTCGAATATCATACCGCTTTCAGATGTGTGGCCGGACTTGAAAAGGTCACCTTCACCCCTGGTTCCGGATACGGATTCAACTATTCCGCCTATAAAGGAAACAACTCTTGGTATCAGTACACTCCGTGGTATATGTGCAGGGACACTCTGAAGGAGATCGTGTTCGAGGACGGCATCAAGAGCATAGGGTCCGATGCGTTCCGTGAACTGAATCTCACTTCTATCACGATTCCGGACAGTGTGGTGTCTCTCGGTTGCCATACGTTCTACAATTGCGGAAAACTGACCTATCTCACTCTTCCGATCACTCTCGACAGTGTTCATTCCGCTGAATATCCTGCATTTGACGGGTGTCTCGGGATCACCACCCTAAGATTCACTGCCGGAACCGACGGCATAGGGGTGGACTATGATTACGCACCCATATGGTGCACCCCGCTCCACAGGGTACCCGAGATACACATCGACAGTGGGATCACATACATCGGAACCGACACCTTCGAGGGGTATCTTTTCATCGGTCCGGACGGCGAATATCTGGAGCCTACCGCCGCCAATCTGAGCGGACATGTCATCACAGGTGACGGAGGTATAATGCACGTCACCGACGGCCTGGGCATGAAATTGGTGCAGGAAATTGATCCTGTGGTCATGCCTGATTCGATTCCCGCAGGGAGGTTTTGACCGGGAAGGCATCTGACGTCAAATGCCCTTGGACACTCGGTTTTCATTGTAAAACAAAAAGAATGCAACAGAAGAGTGGTAATATTCACAGTAAAACAATGACCAACAGCTCGCTGAAGCTTGGAAGCACTTTGATGATCTTGATCCTCATTGTTTCCGCGATGGCGGTGCTGTTCGTCCTCCACGAGGGGACGGACAGTTCTTCTGCAGAGATCATCGACGAAGGGCAGTGCGGACCGGCCGCATACTACAGGTTTGATTCTGATGGAACTCTGGAGATCTACGGTTCCGGCGAAATGTACAATTACATCGACATCGAGCTTCCGCCGTGGTATGATTACCGCGCAGACGTGAAGAAGGTCGTCATAGGCGACAGCATCACGCATCTCGGATATCGGGCATTTTTAGGATGCCCAAACCTCCGGGAACTCACTATACCCATTACCCTCAACAGCGTATCTTCCGATTCGGATTGTGCCTTCTTCCTGAGCACCTACATCAAAAAGATCAATTTCACCTGTGGAAAGGACGGATACGGATTCAATTACTCCGCTTACGAAGGAAGCAACAGCTGGTATCAGAACACCCCCTGGTATATGAGCAGGGATTATCTGGAGGAGATCAACTTCGCCGACGGCATCATCCACATTGGAAACGATGCGTTCCGTGAGCTGAACCTCACGAAGATCGCGCTTCCCGACAGCGTCACCTCTTTGGGACACCACACTTTCTTCAACTGCACGAAACTCACCGATCTCACCATTCCGATAAGTCTCAATCCCTACGACAGTGTGGATTACCCTGCATTCCATGGCTGTACGGCCATCGAGAATGTCACCTTCACCAAAGGAAACGGAATTCCCTTTGATTATTGCACATCGAAATGGTGGGGGCCGCGTCAGCATACTGATCTGGCCCCCTGGAATATGAACAGCGGCATTGCGAAGAAGATCGTCATTTCCGATGATGTCACGGATATGGGACAATATATGTTCTATAACACCAATATTAAGGAGCTCACGATCCCGATAAGTGCAGACTGTGCAAAATCCGGTGCTTTCATCACCGGTGACGATTATGATTCTCTTAAGAATGTGACCATAACCAAGGGTACCGGAATAGGGTCCTCCAGTAATGAGAGTTACCACAAGTACAATCCCTGGAACAGGGCTTCGAATATCGAGGTCCTGACGATCGAAGAAGGTGTGACCAAGATCGCCGCAGAGACCTTCTACTATCTACACGCCGATAAGGTCGTACTTCCGAACTCGCTGACCACTCTCGGTAAAAACGTGTTCGGAGAATATACTTCGATTCCTGAGTGTGTCGTAAAGGAACTGACACTCCCGATCGATCTCGATGTCGTAGTGACCGATGATTACCAGTATTGGGCTTTCTGCGGCATATCCGGAATTGAGAAGATAACCTTCACTCCGGGTTACACCGGACGCGGATGCGACTATTCCGCTTACAGCGGTTCCGACTGCTGGTACAAGCACACTCCCTGGTATATCTGCAGGGACACTCTGAAGGAGATCGTGTTCGAGGACGGTATAGTGCATATCGGATCCGATGCTTTCCGTGAGCTCAACATAACATCCCTCATCCTCCCCGACAGTATGCAGTGTCTGGACAATCACGCGTTCTATCAGTGCACAAAGCTGAGGTATGTTTCGATACCGATCACCCTTGACAGTACATATTCTGCAAAATATCCCGCGTTTGATCAATGTAATGCCATCAGCATACTGAAATTGACCGCAGGACGCAACGGTATCGGATTCGATTATACAGATTATATGCCGTTCTGGTGCGGACTCAGTCTGACAGTGATCTCATTCGACAGCGGGATCAGCTATATCGGCGCCCATACACTCGACGGTTACCGGTTCGTCGGACCCGACGGCGGATCGCTGGAACCTGTTGCGGCGAATCTGAGCGGACACCTCTTCGCCGGATCCGACGGTGTGATGTATCAGAAAGACTGCGCGTCCGGGGATCCGGTTTCTGCGGTCATGTCGGATCCGGCCATGAGGTCTGATAAGATCCCGGTACCGGTTTCTGTTGCGTACATCCGTGCAGGAACAGGACTCTGTGCCTGAATGAACCTATGAGTGATATAAGCAAAGAATACAGAGCGGAGGGAGTAATATCCACAGCAGAATAACAACGTACGGTTCTCTGAAACTCGGGACCGTCTTGATCGTCATGGCTGTCGCTGTTTCCGCGATGGCGGCGCTGTTCATCCTTCATGAGGGGGCGGACAGCTCTTCAGCGCAGTGCATAGATTACGGTGTTTGCGGGCCGGATGCGGTTTATTACTTCGATTCGGACGGCACCTTGGAGATCTGCGGTTCCGGTGAGATGTATAACTACGATGATGTCCGTGCACCCTGGTACAGCTACCGTGAGAATATCACCAAGATCGTCATCGGCGAGGACATAACCTATCTCGGAAAGTGGGCTTTCCTTTACTGCGAACATCTGAAGGAGCTCACCATACCGATAACCCTCAATGCCGCGACGGCCGACGAATGCTGTGCGTTCGCTGTCTGTTACAACATCGAAAAGATCAATTTCACCTACGGAAAAGACGGATACGGCATCAATTACTCCGCTTATGAAGGAACCAATAACTGGTATCAGCAAACGCCCTGGTACCTGAGCAGGGATTCTCTGAAGGAGATCGACTTCGGACATGGGATAATCCACATAGGGAACGATGTGTTCCGTGAACTGAACCTCACGAAGATCGTTCTTCCTGACAGCGTCACCTCCTTGGGATGGCACACTTTCTACCTCTGTACGAAACTCACGGACCTTACCATTCCGATAAGTCTCAATTCCTATGACAATGAGAATTATCCCGCATTCGAGGGATGTACTGCGGTCGATAAGGTCACCTTCACCCGCGGAAACGGGGTGGCGTTCGATTATTCCAACTGGTGCGGATCGATATGCAATCCGAACCTGGCCCCGTGGAACCTGAACGGCAGCATAGCGAAAACGATCGTCATTTCAGATGATGTCTTCGGTCTGGGGGATTACATGTTTTATTCCTGCAACATCAAGGACATCACCCTTCCGGTCAACTGTATCTCGGACCGTGCTACCCGTTATGCGTTCGAAGCGCCTTACACTTCTCTTGAAAACGTGACCATAACCAAAGGTACCGGTGCCGGCGGTGACTATTATGACCCTACGTCGAACGCGGAGTCAGCACTACATTCATGACAGGGTCCCGGCGACGAACTCCTCCAG
>CAVGRR010000092.1:0-5317 GCA_963631655.1 Eggerthellaceae bacterium | reverse complement strand
GTACTGAACCGGCTGATCTCGGAACTCTCGAAAAAGACTGGAATTACCTGGACCATCCACAGCCTCCGCAGACTGTACTGCATGACCATGGTAGACGCAGGTATCGATATGGACACCATCAGAAGAATGATGCGCCACGCCAACGTCGAGACGACAGAGAACGCATACGTAAAAGCAGACCCGCGTAAGATGCACGGCGCGCACAACACCGTCAACAGCGCATTCTCCGCGTTCATGCACAGATGAAATCGAAACGGAGGTGCCAGCTTGACAACCGTAGCAAAAACTACCTGCAACACAGACCCGGAGATCGGCCTAGGAAACAACAGGATCAGACCCAGACCCCTTTCCTACGAGGTCGATTACGAATGGGTCAGACAGAATTTCAAGACGGAGATCGACAGGTTCGAAAACGGGACGGTCAAAGACTCGAACAAAGATTCTGGAAGAGCCTACGTGAGATATGTCTGCTGGTGCCTCTGGATCCTGAGCAAAAACAGACGTGCGGTGTCTATTGATAAGATCGCAGCCAAGGATCTGGAACATCTGAAAATCGAACTCGAACTCAGACACCAGGCAAACTCCGGCAGGATCCTCCGCGTGTTTTCGGCGTTCGTCTCATACATCACGGACAGACCTCCGCTGGTCGATCCCGGCAGATTCGGGGAGAAAAAGAGAAAAGGTATCGTCGGAAAGAACGGGACTTTCGCCACCCACGAACAGATAAAGTCCGTCGAAAAAAGTCACAGTGAGATCCTGTCCCGTTTCGCGGAATCCGAGCAAACGTCCGGCCTGGCGGCTGCGACAACGCTCAATCACAGAAGGTGTGTCTGCGCCTGCATCGGCGTTCTGGATAGCAGAGGAATAACAGTGCCAGACAGCGTGTCGCAGGCGGACATCGATCTCCTCAAGAAGGACCTCAAGGAGAAGGGTATCAGCACCGGCAGGGTCCTCCGTCCGTTCTTACAATTCCTGTCCTTCTGCGGAAACCCCTGCGGAGATCCGACGATTACACATCACGGATGCAAAGGCGACGATTGGAAGCTGCCATTCCTCGACGGATTCAGATTCACTAACGAACTGGATCAGTACCGTGATTATCTGCGCAACCGCGGGATCGACGAATGTTACGTCGAAGTGAAAATCTCAAGGGTCAAAGTGTGCGGAAGGATCCTCGACAGCCTCTACGGAGAGAAACCGCTCAAAGAGATCAATACATACCAGACGGAAGGACTCGAATCCTTCATCAAAGAAAAAACGACCGGAAATATGACGGTCCTGTTCCTCTCAAGCTACTTCGAGTTCCTGGGTTACTTCGGGATCCGCAACTATTACGCCGACTTGATCCAGAACAGAAAGACCCACATCGTTTACCACCCGAAAAGCAACGCCGAAAATGAATTTCTCGTCAAACTCCAGGAATAGGAAACACATTTGAGAAAATGGGGGCTGAGGAACTGCACGATAGGATCGAGGATTTCCGACGTATCGATATGCTACAGGAACCTCTGCCGGATCAAGAAAAAAGCCGTGAACATCAACGACATCACGGCCTATGATTTCCATTTGATGCGCAACAATATGACGGAATACGCGGAATCGTCGCTCCGTCTGATGCTGTACGGATTCGGATTGTTCCTCGAATACTTCACCGGGAAGAACCCCTGCATCCAGGCCAGACTGCGCTGGAACGGCATCGAAACGGATAAGGTCTGGATCACGGGCGATGAATGGTCCAGACTCTTCGATGCTGCCGATCCGATGATGAGGCTGGTACTTGCTTTAGGGGGCAGTATGGGTCTCCGCAGAACCGAGATCCTAACAATCAAAATGAGCGACATTTCCGGCAATCTGCTGAGGGTCGTCGGAAAAGGAACCGGAAACGGAAAGATCGTCATGATGGAAATGAGCTACCCCGTGACGGAATGCCTGAAACCGTATCTGGAATGGAGAAACGGGATCGTAACGAAATACGGTGACAGGTCCGGCGGCAATCTGCTGATCTGCCCCGTGAAGACGAACCTCGGAAAACCCCTGTCGCCCACAATGCTGAACCAGATGCTGTGCGATCTTTCCGACAGGACAGGGATCAAGTGGACGCTCCACAGCCTTCGGAGACTGTTCTGCATGACCCAGATCGATAACGGTGTCGATCTCGAAACCACCAGCAAGATGATGCGTCATTCATCGAAAGAGACCACTGTCAATTCATACATCAAAGCGGACCCCCGCAAACTCCACCTGGCACTGGCGGCGGTCAACAATACTTTCTCCGCTATGGCGATCTGATCTTGAACAGAACAAACGATTTGCAGTTCCGAAACGGAACTGAAAATTATTTATCCCATGTTTCCGTTGTTCACATAGGGACAAGGGATGGATTTTCTGTCTGACTTTTTCCCGATGACGTTTGCTGGATGATCTGGCTCCTGTTGAGAATCGTACCCATTGCAATCTTAAAACCAGTGGGAGTGAAACTCTCCGGAGATATGCCCATATCATGAACGACCCTCTCGAAGACGGTCTTTGCGGAATCTCCGTGGATGGTTCCCATGATGGAACTTCCGGCACGGCCTGTCCTCATACATTCGTAGAGTGTCTTCGCCTCGGTTCCTCTGATCTCTCCAATGACCAAGGCAGATTCTCCGAGCCTCAAGGAAAGTCTCATAGCCTCATTGGAACGGGAGACCGCGTCCCCGTCCATACGGTCGTCCATAAGGATGGACTGGACCTTGTAACCCATCTTCCTCATCGCCTCTCCGGGAAGTTCAAGCGTGTCTTCAAGGGAAAGGATACGCTGGGACAGCGGGAACTCGAACATCATTGCGGAAAGAAGAGAGCTCTTTCCGGCACCTCTTGCTCCGCAGACCAGGAATGTGGCGTGGTTCTGCACAAGGAATGAAAGTTTTGCCGCTGTGTCCGGACCCAGAGTTCCGTTCGCGACCAGGCGGGTGAGGGTCCAGGGCGTCTTGGAGTGCTTCCTGATGGCGACCGCATCCCCCTTGGGGCTCATCGGATAACCGACGATGGTCGCCCTTGCGTCGTATTCCTTCATATCAGTTTCGAGAACAGGATTCGACTCAGAGAACGGAAGTCCGCTCTCCTTCTTCAGATGGCAGATGAGGTTCTGAACCTCCTTCATATCGACAACGAGATTGGTACGGCAGCTGCAGTGCGCGTTGCTTCCCTTGATACCTGAAAGCGTGACATGGATACGGTTGCTGTTGGCCGGCGCATCGAGATAAAGGTCCTCGAGTCTCGGATCGGAGAGAAGGACATCGAAGATCCCGAGTCCTACGGTATACCTGTAGACGATATCTGAGATTCCGGAAATGGTCTTCTCGAGCATGGCCGCGTTGCCTCCGCATGAAAGACCCAGAGTGTCCTCGTGGTCTGCGAGCAGGTCCCTGGTGAGACGGTCGACGAAGAACCTGTCGCTGCGTCCGCCGTTGGTCCTGAACTCTTTCTTGACGGCTTCGATGATCTCGGTGATAATGCTGTTCAAAGACTCTGAACTAGTGTATTCCAGGGGGGTAAGATTGTATTCGTATTCCCCGTCGGCCGCCATGCCGATGGCGACATGCCCGCTGGGAGTGTCGTATTCTTCAAGAACATCTATCTTTCCCACATTTCCGACAAGCCAGCAGTCTGCGTAGCTGGGTTTCGTACGGACGTTTGCGGAGATGATCTTCTTCAGATCCTCCCTCATACCGGAACGCTGGATGACTGGTTGGGGTGCGGGGACGCTGTTCTGCCCGGCAAAAAACGGAGCGGGTTCGGGCTGGGGTGCGGTGTCCCAGTCATAGGGTTTTCTTTCAGATGCCTTTCTTCCGAACATCAGTTCTTCCTCCCAGCCATGTTGGTGATCTTTTCCTCTATCTTCTTCATCTCGGTGTCGCAGTTCGCAAGTGTGAGGTAGGTCTTCTGCAGACATCCGGCACATTCCGGGCCGTCCCTGCTGTCGGTGTAGATCCTGGAACATGCCTTGGCGAAGGACATATCGGGGAATTCGGACCATACGGCATCGTAGATCCTTTCGGGGGAACGGGGACAGTTGGCGCATTTCCTCTTGGTGTTGCTGACGACAGGCCTGCATATCCTTGACAGATCGCAGAAAATCTCGGCAGCGTCGCCGGAGAGTTCGGTGTCCTTGATACCGATCATCTTGATCTTGGAGGCTGCACCGCATTCGGAGATGGCTTCGCAGATGCAGCTGATGCACTTGACCGAAGATGGGTCGGGGAACTGGGTGCAGTCCCTGCAGGAGATCACAATGGAACCGTCCTTCTCGTCGATGGTCGCAGTTCCGGGTTCGATGCATTTCTTTTTGGCTATCATGCTCATGAATATACGATTCCGAATGAAGCGTATATAAAGCAAGGACTGCAGTTATACTGACTTGCAAAGTTAGCATCAGAATTTCAAGTGAAAAGAGGAAAACATAAAACCTCGGGAGAGGGAAATGGTTTGAGGTCCTTTTAGGAGATTAAGGAGTTTAGTTCTCGTGCCTGCAGTATCCCCAACATCCGATACCGACGGCGATGACAAGGATCGCACCGATGAGTATACTGAGGATTGCAACGGTATTGAGTGAATCTGTCTCGAATGCTACAGCATAAGAGGACAGGTGATCGGTGGTGAAGGTGACGTATCCGTCGGTATACTTAGCATCGATCGTGGAGTAGGTCCCGTCGTCCTTGAGATAGATGATGCAGATCTTGTTGGCATCTTCACCCTCGCGGAGTTCGTACTTCACAGAGATCGTCAGTTTTCCGTCGAACTGACAGATGTTTCCTTCGGTAGAATTGACTGTGATGTTATAGACGGGACGGTCGCCGATCAACTTCTTCGCTTCATCGGAGATGATAATCTGATCATCAAGGACAATGGAGACATCTGTAACTCCGCTGACACCGGAAGCGGCCTGTGGGCTGAAAGTGACGGAACCGTTGTTCAGCTTGAAGGAAACGGAACCAATGGTACCCTTGTCAAGATCGGAATTGATCCTATCGAACAGTTCCCCGATGATACTGACGCTGTCATTATCGGTGTCCTCGATGACAGCATCATTACCGTCCACATTGTATTCAGTGTGGACGCTGCTGCTGGCGGCATCCCAGGCTGAGAACACGGCGTGGTAGACGACGTCTCCTGTAGCCTCGGTGATCTCGGAATCCCATCTGATGAAGACAAAGGCGTGCCCATCGGCAGAATCCACTGTCGGGAGGTCTCCGTAATAGACGGGAACCTCACCGTGACGGACCTTGGTCTCCTGAAGAACTTGATCGCCGTTCACAAAGGTGACGGTATGCTCCTG
>CAVGRR010000091.1:0-5495 GCA_963631655.1 Eggerthellaceae bacterium | reverse complement strand
TGATCTCGGAAGGCAGGGTTTTCCTTACCTCATCTACCCAAATTCGTAGAGAGCCAAAAAGAACGGTATTTTCCGAATACCAAGAAGTGAAAGAGGTTATGAAAAAATCCATTTTGTTAGTATTGGTTGTATTGATGTGTGTGTCGGCATTTTCGCTGTTGAATGATTCCTCTGCGGCGGAGACGACAATTGAAGATGATTCCGGCACCTGCGGAGACGACCTTAGATATAAGTTCGAAGCCACCACCGCTGCTCTGACCATAAGCGGAACGGGACAGATGGCGGACTATTCGTTTTCCGATATGTCCCCCTGGTCCGGATATGCTGGATCGATCAAAACTATCAGCATAGGCGATCAGATCACATCCATCGGGAGTTATGCGTTCATCGGATGTTCATCCGTTACTGCCATAACCATCCCAGATTCCGTCACAAGCCTTGGAGATCTTGCGTTCTACGGCTGCACCAATCTCGCCTCGGCAGTCATCGGCGATTCCGTCACAAGCATCGGGAACGGCGATTTCATGTATTGTCCCAGCCTCAATTCTGTGACCCTCGGCAAAAACGTCACAAGCATCGGGACGAGCGCATTCTCCAACTGCGCCCTCACATCAATAACCCTTCCCGATTCTGTCAGATCGATCGGGGATTCCGCATTCTATGGGTGTGCCTCTCTCACCTCACTGACCATCCCCGATTCGGTCAGATCTATCGGATCTTATGCATTCTACAACTGTACCGGACTGAAAGAGCTCACAATCCCCATCAGCCTGGATGCGGTGTGCTCCGGTACATCCCCCGCCTTCGAAGGCTGCACAAACATAGAAAAGGTGACGTTCACCAAAGGGACCGGAGAAGGATTCTACTACTCGGCTGAGGGCCATTACCTCTATACCAAGACGCCCTGGTACCTCAGCACTTCCACTCAGAAGGAGATCGTCATTTCCGAGGAGATAACCGCCATCGGAGATTACATGTTCAAAGACTGCTCCGGCATCACTTACATTTCTTTACCCTGCTCCTTGACCTCTCTCGGAACAGATCCGTTCGACGGAATCTCATTCTATGATGTCGACAACAGCGAACTCGACACTGATGTTTCGAATCTGGCCGGATGCATATTCAAAAACGAAAACGGAAAGCTTACGAAATGGCAGCTCACCCTAGCATTCAAATTCATTGACGGTTCCAAAACATATGTTCAGTATACAATTGGCGACACATCTGTCGTTGAACCGATCAATTCCTCCACTGACGGAGGCACCTGTTACTGGCCCGATTACGATCTCGACGGTTCCGTAAAGATCGTTGAGGAACAGGTAAGATCGAACAGCTATACCATCAAATTCTGTGTCGACGGCAAAGTCTTCAGTACGGAAACGTACGATTATGATACGGTCATCTATGAACCGGACGATGTACCGACCAAAACATCCACTGAAAGCACGGATTACACATTTGTGAAATGGACCGGTTTCACCGATGGGATGAAAGTTACCGGTAATCAGAGTTTCGATGCTGAATTCTCTGAAAGTGCCCGCAAATATCAGATATCCTTTGTCAACTACAACGGCACACTGCTTTCAAAGACGGAAGTAGCCTACGGTGAAACCCCGGTTTACGGTGGAGAGGAACCTGTCAAACCTGCAGAGGTCTATTGCAGATACATCTTCGACGGCTGGGACAGCGAAATTGTTCCCGTGACCGGAGATAAGACGTACACGGCCAAGTTCAAAGAGGAGATCACAGATTATTCCGGCAAAGATGATTCCGGAACCTGCGGTGACGATGTCAATTATTACTATGAAGCGGCCACAGGAACCCTGACCATAAGCGGAACTGGGTCGATGACGGATTACACCGATTTTTTCGAACGTGCACCATGGGCCAAATACGGTGACTACGTCAAGCATATCACAATAAGCGGTTCGGTCAAACACATCGGAGATTATGCATTCACTGCCGTTTCCGTCATATCCGTGGACCTGGGTTCTGTCGAAAGCATCGGAGACGGCGCATTCCACAGTTGTCTCGACCTGCCCTCGGTGACCATTCCGGACACGGTCGAAACCATCGGAGGCCAGGCATTCTGCAATTGCGGCATCACCACCGCTGTCATCGGCAAAAATGTCACAACGATCGGTTCCGGTGCATTCATGAACTGCTTCCGTCTTACCTCCGTGGCCATCGGCGAATCCGTTGAAACCATCGAAGACAGTGCATTCGACACCTGCCTCGACCTCGCTTCTGTGACATTCCCCGCGTCGGTCAAAACGATCGGGAATTATGCATTTGAAGGGTGTTGCTCCCTCACATCTCTGACCATCCCGGATACTGTCACAACCGTCGGACTCTCAGCATTTACGCGGTGTACCGGCCTGAAGGAGATTACGATCCCGATCAGTATGAATGCAGTGGATTGCCATCTGGAGTATGAGGAGCCGGACTATGTGTATCTTTTCGCAAATTGCACGAACATAGAGAAGGTGACATTCACCAAAGGGACCGGAACAGGATATGATTATGGGACCGAGATCAATTCGAACAATTACTACCGGTATACGCCGTGGTACCTCAGCAGGTCCGTTCTGAAGGAGATCGTCCTTTCCGACGGAATAACCTCGATCGGAACGAATATGTTCCGTGACTGCAGCAATGTGGAGAAACTTACGATCCCGATCAGCCTGAACGCTATCGGTTCCAACTCTGACCCTCTTTTCAAATGCTTCACAAATCTTGTTAAGGTGACATTCACCGGTGGGGACGGAGCAGGAGTTGATTATGTGAACGACACCTCTTCATCATCCTACTGCGGATACACCCCCTGGTATCTCAGCAGGTCCGTTCTGAAGGAGATCGTCCTTTCCGACGGAATAACCTCGATCGGATCATATATGTTCTATAACTGTTCCGAACTCAGTTTCGTAGACCTCCCCGATACCGTCACCTCCGTCGGAGACTATGCATTCTGCGACTGTACCTGCCTCGCATTCGCGATTCTCGGTGATTCGGTCACATCGATCGGAAAGAGTGCATTCGACGGGTGCACATCCCTCATTTGTATCACTATTCCCGAAAAGGTCACGACCATCGGGGTTTCCGCATTCTGCAACTGTACCGCCCTCACGGAGGTGGAGTTCAATGCTGTATCCTGTGACGACCTTACGGACTCTGCTGAAGTGTTCTACAGTGCAGGAACCTCGGAGATCGGAATGACCGTGACCTTCGGAAAATCTGTGACGAAGATCCCGGCGTACCTGTTCTTTGTCAACAACTCCAATTATGCACCGAACATCGATTCTGTCACCGTTTCCGATTCTGTCACATCGATCGGAAACTATGCGTTCTATAATTCAACCTCACTCACCTCCTTAAACCTCGGTGATTCGGTCACAATTATCGGAGAATCTGCATTCTATAACTGCAACGAACTCACTTCCGTGATCCTCGGCGATTCGGTCACAACCATCAGAGAATCTGCATTCGCAAAGTGTGCTTCCCTCACTACGGCGATCATCGGCAAAAATGTCACTACGATCGGAGCTGCTGCATTCTACCGCTGCACATCCCTCACCTCGGTCACCATCCCCGATTCCGTGGAAATACTCGGAAACGAGGCATTCAAAGAATGTACCGCCCTGAAGGAACTCACCATACCAATCAGTCTGAATGCAGTACGCTCCAACGATCTCCCTGTGTTCAAGGACAGCACGAACATTGAGAAGGTGACGTTCACCAAAGGGAACGGAAATGGAGTCGATTACGACGTGAGGACCTCCTCGGCCGACTATATGTATACACCCTGGTGTCTCAGCAGTTCCGTTCTGAAGGAGATAATTCTTTCCGACGGCATGACACACATCGGAAATTATGCATTCAAAGGATGTTCCAAGGTCTCGTCGATAACCATCCCCGATTCGGTCACCTCGGTCGGAAACCATGCGTTCGACAGCTGCAGCTCCCTCTCATCGATATCCCTCCCCGATTCCGTAACATCTCTCGGAAACTACGTGTTCTACGGATGTATCGGACTGAAGGAACTTACACTACCCATCAGTCTGAATGCAGTGCACGATAATGATTATCCTGCCTTCGAAGGCTGCACAAATGTTGAGAAAATAACATTCACTAAAGGAACCGGAACAGGATTCGATTATGGAAACGAGAGCACTTCATTGAACCTTTACACCAAGACACCTTGGTATCTCAGCACGTCCACGCATAAGGAGATCGTTCTCTCCGAGGGAATCATTTCTATCGGAAATTACACGTTCAAGGGCTGCTCCGGAATCAGATC
The DNA here is from genome assembly GCA_963631655.1 of Eggerthellaceae bacterium. Lineage (GTDB taxonomy): Archaea > Thermoplasmatota > Thermoplasmata > Methanomassiliicoccales > Methanomethylophilaceae > Methanomethylophilus. The sequence continues at coordinate 1,198 of CAVGRR010000091.1, read as the reverse complement.
TATTTCATTCCCCAGTACACTGGAATCCCCCGGAACCGACGCATTTGATGGAATTAAATTCTATAATGCCGACGAAATCGAGATCGAAGCGAACATTTCTAATCTGAAGGGATCCCTGTTCAGATATGTAAACGGAAAACTCGTGAAAGAACAACCCCTGACCCTTACCTTCAAATTCATCGACGGTTCCGAAAAGACGGTACATTATGCTAAAGGTGACACATCTGTCAACGAACCCGCCAATTCCGTCATCCCCGGATACACCTGTTACTGGCCCGAGTACAAGCTCGACGGTACGGTAAGCGAAGTCGAAGAACAGAAAAAAGTGATAGGTTACACGATCATATTCAGTGTTGACGGCAAACCTTTCAGCGAAAAATCACTGGATTATGGTGCGACCATCACCGCACCTGAAAATGAACCGGCGAAAACAGAGACGGCAAGCACGATCTATGCATTCGTGAAATGGACCGGTTTCACCGAAGGAATGACAGTTACCGGAGATCAGACCTTCGAGGCCGAATTCTCGGAAACCATCCGTAGCTACAAGATATCGTTCGTCAACTACGACGGCACCGTGCTTTCAGAACCTGATGTCAAGTACGGAGAAATACCGGTTTACACAGGAGATACACCTGTCAAACCTGGTGACGGACAGTACAGTTACACCTTTGACGGCTGGGACAAACCTCTCACACCTGTGACCGAGGCAACAACATACACGGCAAAGTTCGATCAATCCGGGAACCTGTTTACTGTGACCTTCAAGAACGGCGATGAGATCCTTCAGCAGACGAAAATGGCCTATGGTGAAACCCCCAGTTATACCGGAAAGACACCTGTCAAGGCCGGAGACGCACAGTACTCATATGAATTCAAAGGCTGGGACAAGAAAATTGTTGCCGTGACCGAGGATGCGACATATACTGCAGAGTTCAATCAGACCGTGAACACGTACACTGTGACCTTCAAGAACGGCGATGAGATCCTTCAGCAGACCAAAGTCACCTACGGTGAAACCCCCAGTTATACCGGAAAGACACCTGTCAAACCTGCGGACAAGAAATACACCTATACCTTCGACGGCTGGAACGAGGATATTGTTCCAGTAACTGAAGACACAACATACACGGCCAAATTCACAGCGGAGAAGATCCTGTATACGATCTCCTTCAAGAACGATGACGGCACGGTCATC
>CAVGRR010000090.1:0-5640 GCA_963631655.1 Eggerthellaceae bacterium | reverse complement strand
AACCAAGAGTGCACGTTTGTCCGGATGGTCTCCGGCGGGGATCTTGGCTCTCCATGCGAAGAAGTGAATCTTTCCGATTTGCCTCTTCGGTACTACCCCAGTATCTAGGGGAAGTATTTAACCTTATCGAACCGGAAAGGCTTGCTTCCCGACTCGGCGAGACAGTGTCACCGAGGTCTGAAAAGGACCGCGATGGTTGAATCGACTGAAGCACTCCATTGCTGAGTAGTATATATAATTTTACATCGCATTCCTTTTCTCCCTGTTTTGAAAAGGGAAAAACGGTGTTTTCTCAGGATCCGCGGGCGATTTCGGACTCTTTTATCCACCTGATGAGGAACGCGATGACGAATACCGCGGCCACGGCGGCGAACAGTCCCCCCACGAGACCGATGTCCGCGATGTCCAAATGATCGGTCACGAGACCTCCCACGATCGAGCCCATGGCGATCCCCACGTTGAAGATACCGGACTGTAACGACATGGCGATGGCCGTCGCATCCGCAGGCGAGGCCCTCAGGACCTCGTTCTGACCTGTGACGCAGAACAGGGTGTAGCACATGCCCCACACGGAACAGACGATGATCAGGACCACCTCATAAGATGTCACGGCACGCATCAGGAAGAGCATGAGCATGGCACAGAGGAACACGACGGGCATCATCACGTACCTCAGTTTTTCATAGAACTTCGAAAAGATCATGCTCCCAATGATGCCTGCGATACCGAATGCTATCAGGGTATAGGTCACAAGACCCTCTGAGAACCCGGCGACCTGCAATAAGAAGGGCTCGATGTAGCTGTATGCGGTGAAGTGGCCTGTCACGAACACCGCCACCGCGATGTACAGTCCCACCAGGACCTTGTTGCGGTAGATGTCCGGCATGCGCTTGACCGTGAAGGTTCCGGGGTTCTCAAGTCTCGGGAACACCATAAGGAGAAGTACCAACACCATCACGGAAATGGCGGCGATGGTGAAGAACGACATCCTCCATCCGAACGCGAGACCGATCATACGGCCTGCGGGCAGACCGAGGATCATCGCGATGGAGGTTCCCACCGCCATCACGCTCAGCGCGAAACGCTGGTACCTCTCTTCCACCACCCTGACCGCCAGCGGCGCCGCGATGGACCAGAAGATGGAGTGCGCGACGGCGACGCCGATACGGGCGCCCATCAGCATCCAATAGGAGTTGGAGATTCCGGAAAGGAACTGGAACACCATGAAGAGAAATACAGCTAAAAGAAGCATCCTCCTGTATTCCATCTTTCTTAATAGTAACATAAGAGGAAGCGAAAGCAATGCGACGGCCCACGCATAGAAGGAGATGATCAGTCCCGCCTGGGATTCTGACACTGAAAGATCGGTCGCGATGTCCGTGAGGACGCCGATCGGCATGAACTCCGACATGTTGAAGATGAACACACTGATCGTGAGCCCGATCAGAGGCAGCCATTGCTTCGCGTTCATATTTGGCGATTGATATCGATGGAGTATAAATCCTTATATCGCGGTCGTGGCAAACATAATAAGAGTCGAAACGGTACAGACGGGCATGACAGACGAGATACCTGCTCCGAAAGATATTTTCCAGATGCTTGTTCCGGAGATGGTGTGGGAATCATACCAGAAGGCAAAGGCCGGCAATGCTGAATCGCAGTACGCGATGTACAACATCTACCGTTACGGACGCGGAACGGATGTGGACCCCGTTCAGTCGGCGGCCTGGTGCTACCTTTCAGCGAAACAGGGATATCCCGACGCGGAGACCGCTTTGGGTTTGCTGTACAATAACGGAGAGGGTGTGCCCCAGAGCTGTGCCGAAGCGGTGAAATGGTTCACCAGGGCGGCGGAGAAAGGAGATGTCTATGCAATGGACAACCTTGCCGCTGCATATTATTACGGAGACGGTGTGGAGAAGGATATCCAGAAGGCCATCTCCTGGTGGGAGAAGGCGGCGAACGAGGATCATACCGACTCTCAGATCAAGCTTGCCAATGCGTGTTATCTATCGGGCGATGAACACAAGGATATCCCCAAGGCCATCAAATGGTACACTGTCGCAACGAAGAAGCACAGCAGAGAGGCCATGAGGAATCTCGGCAAGATCTACGCCGACGGGGACGGGGTCGAAAAGGACCTGGCGGAATCCGTGAAATGGTACACCCTGCTTGCCAAAGAAGGCGACGGGGAGGCACAGTATCTGGTGGGTCTGGCATATCTCAACGGAGAAGGTGTCGAGAAGGATAAGGACACTGCAGTGAACTGGCTGCGTCTCGCTGCGGAATATGACTACTCGCCTGCTGAAGAGAAGCTGAAAGAGATGGGCATCGAACTCTGAATGGGATCTTAATGATACTTGTAACAGGCGGGGACGGATACATCGGTTCACATTGCGTGATCGCACTCCTTGAAGCGGGGTACGACGTTGCCGTGTTCGATAATCATTCGACCGGACATCGTGATACTTCAGATGTGTTCAGGGGACTGAAGACAAAAGGGAAATTCATCGATTCGTTCGAAGGGGACCTCCTCAATATGGAAGATCTGGAGAAGGTGTTCTCAGAGAATAAAATCGATGCAGTGATCCATTTCGCAGCATTTTCACAGGTGGCGGAGTCCATGACGGACCCTGGAAAATACTGGAGAAACAACGTCGCTGGCACTATGAATCTTCTCGATGTCATGAGGGCCCATGATGTGAAGCAGATCGTGTTCTCCTCCACCGCTGCAACATATGGGGAACCTGTGTACACGCCGATCGACGAAAAACATCCGCAGGTGCCTATCAACCCATACGGAATGTCAAAGCTCGCGATTGAGAAGATGATGGACGCTTATTCGGACGCCTATAATTTGAGATCTGTAAGACTGAGATACTTCAACGTGGCCGGAGCGGACAGCAAGCTCAGAGTCGGAGAAAGGCATTTCCCAGAGACCCACTTGATCCCGAACATTCTGGGGTCAATATTCGGAAACGGAAAAGAATTCAAAATGTATGGTACCGACTACCCCACGAGAGATGGAACCTGTATCCGGGATTACGTTAACGTCGAGGATCTGGCAGACGCACATCTGCTGGCACTTAGGTATCTCGAGACTGGCGGCAAAACAGATTATTTCAATCTGGGGACCAACGAAGGCTCAACAGTAAAAGAGGTCTTTGAGGTCTGCAGGAAGATCACCGGAGTGGACATTCCAGTAAAGGTGGAAGGCCGCCGTCCCGGTGATCCTGCAATATTGGTGGCAGACAACACCAAGGCGAAACAGGTACTCGGATGGGCTCCGAAAAGAACACTGGAGGACTCCGTCCGGACCGCTTACAACTGGATCTCGAAAATGAACGGAAACTGAACATCTGGCACATTGAAAAATAGGTGAGAACATGTCATTTATGGAATTGGCAAAGAGCAGATACAGTGTGAGATCATTCTCTGATGAGGAAGTCTCTCAGGACCTGCTTGACAAGATCATTGAAGCAGGAATGGTGGCGCCGACCGCTAAAAATCTACAGCCTCAAAGGGTCTATGTCATCAGATCTAAAGAAGGACTTGCCAAGATCGATGCACTGACACCTTGTAGGTACGGTGCACCGATTGTTTTCCTATTTGCGTACAACACGGATGAAGAGTGGAAAAATCCCAAAGAAGCCGGAATCGTATCCGGTCAGCAGGACGTAAGTATCGTTGCTACTCACATGATGCTCGAAGCTAAAGATATCGGGTTGGACACACTGTGGATCGACTTTTTCCCCAACTCCGAATCCGAGAAATCATTCGGTCTCCCTGAGAATGAAAAAGCAGTGCTTCTAATGGCGCTGGGGTATGCGTCCCCGGATGCAAAGCCTTCGATTAACCACGCCAAGAAACGTCCTGTCTCAGAGCTGATTAGGTATCTCTGACCACTCAATCGGACCTCTTCTGGCTCTTTTGGAGAAGGTCCATCTTTAACCTATAGTAGCTGGGACTCATGTCGAGATGGTGCAAGTGAGGGTTCTCGAACCTCTGCTCTTCCTGCCAGATTTCCGACTCCAACTGCCGGCGCACATAATCCCTGATCTCGCAGAGAGGTTTTGTGGGAGCAATGCGTTTTCCGTGCTCGATGACCTTGTGGAGAAGAGGTCTGGCACTGCAGCCTTTGAGGTCCACTGCCTTCCAGGGGCGGACTGTATCCACGACAGGATAAGATTGAGTTAAATCGACGGTCTCCCCATCTTTGGTAATCAGATCGGCGATGGCATACCCCTTGGAATCGAAGATACGATAGACCTCTTTTCTTCCGGGGTTGGTGATCTTTTCAACGGTTTCAGAGACCTTGATCTTGGGAATTACCTTTCCGTCACGCTCGACAGCAGAAATCTTGTAAACTCCAGAAAAGACAGGGTCGCTGCGGGAAGTGATAAGCCGCTCCCCCACACCGAAGGAATCTATGCATCCGCCCTGATCGAGAATGGATGAAATGGAATACTCGTCAAGACTGTTAGAAGCAACGATCTTACAATCCTCAAGACCAGCCTCATCAAGCCTTCTTCTTACTTCCTTAGTAAGATATGCTAGATCACCAGAATCGATACGCACGCCAATCAGACGTTTGCCCATTGGTTCGAGTACCTCTTTGGCACAGCGGATAGCATTGGGCAGACCAGAATTTAGAACATCATAGGTGTCAATTAAAAGAAGGGCACCGTCAGGGTAGGTGCGGGCGTATTTCTCGAACGCTTCGTATTCCGAGCTAAAAAACATAACCCAACTGTGTGCCATCGTCCCGCTGACAGGAATCCCAAACATCTGTCCTGCCAGGACAGTTGCAGATCCGACGGCTCCACCAATGTAAGCTGCGCGGGCGCCGTAGACGGCGGCATCCATATTGTGCGCCCTGCGGGCACCAAAATCAGAGACTGGACGACCCTTAGCAGCACGGACGATACGGGAGGTTTTTGTCGCGATCAATGATTGGTGATTATACTGTGCCAGGATGGCAGTCTCCACTAGTTGCGCATCGATCATTGATGCGGTAACGGAGATGACCGGTTCACCGGGAAACATGACCGTGCCCTCCTCGAAAGCACTCACATCTCCTTGGAATCTGTAATCTTTAAGATACTTCAAAAAACCTTCATCAAACTGATTCAAAGAGCGAAGGTAGGTGATATCGTCCTCATTAAAATGCAGGTTCTCAATGTAATCGATAATTTGCTCAAGACCGGCAAATATAGCATAACCCCCATTGTCCGGGATCTTCCGGAAGAAGACATCGAAGGTGACGACGTCGCCTTTTCCGCCCTCAAGAAAGTAACCATTCGCCATAGTTAGTTCGTAGAGATCCATTACCATCGTGAGATTACGCTTATCGTATTGCCTGTACTCCATTGGAAGGTTATCGGGAGATGTTGATATAGTGTTTTCTTTAGTCTGTCAACGCCCCCATATGGGGGGCGCCCAGCGCAGAGCGACATACATCTTCTGGCTAGACCCGTTTCAATCCACATCCCTATGTAAAGGATGACAATTAGTGCTATATCATAGGGTGACTAAAATCTTTTCCAAATTTATGATTCGTAGTTGTGTTATGAAATTCAAAAGTATCGTAATTTCGACACCAATTGATTTCTGATTGGTGTCACCATCTTTTCTCTATAG
>CAVGRR010000089.1:0-5754 GCA_963631655.1 Eggerthellaceae bacterium | reverse complement strand
TCACCTCACGCCGCTCCAAAGAGGATTGACAAGAGCTGCTAGTCTGAACTATTTTGATCTCGATCCCACCCAAGAGAGATCTGTCGACCGCTTGAGAAACATCGGTTTATTAAGAATACATATGGATGGGAGCATAATCCCAACCAAAATGGGTAAGGACATAATAGATGGTACCATCGTGACGAATGAAAATGTTCCTTCGTTCGTGGCGGGATTGATCTGATGGAAGATCACGCCGATAAATGGTATTATTGGGTCCCACTACTTACCGACAAAGAACCCCACGTACTGATGGACCACCCAATTCCAGAGTCCACTGAAAAATTCAAATTTGAAGGATATAAAGGGGACCCAAAACAATTCTATGCAACTGTAGACATAAACAGTATCCCTTGTACTATACCGATTACCCTTGAGGAAGGGTTCATTGTAATCTCATTCAACGGCATAGACGAAAAAAATCAAAAAGTCACTGCCGACGATCTGTTCTTTACACTCATACCCAGCTATCATATTGACATTACTCATGACAATGATAATCGGCTTCCACCGGTCAAAGCCAAAAACCACAAAGAAGCTGTGCACGCTTACATCTCGAATATATTAGGTGGTTCGGAGGATTTCATTACATTGTCGAACACGACACCCGATGTTGAAGGGCTGAAAAAGGTGTATCTTAACAGTTTTGGTAGAATCGAATATGGAAAAGCTTTCTTACAGAGATACGAAAAATATCTCGATTCCCCGACCATAAAAGACTGTAAAGAACGTCTTGAATCAATATCCATTTTTATCACCGCAATTTACGGAACTGTACGTGATTCCATACAAGACAATCTTGCACATCAGAGCCAAGAACTGTCTAAATCAATGGAGAAATTGGCCAGGAGCACCGAAACCCTTTCAATCGGTGTTCTGGGTCTTGCATGGTTCTCCGCTGCAGTATCTATCGCTTCACTAAGCATGGACTATGATAACACACTTCCATTGTGGATCGTTGTTGCTATCGCCATCATCCCGCCGGTGGTTTTCATCTCGCTCTATCGGATCCACAGGCGCACCCGTTCCTCGAAGCAATGATTTCTGCAAACAGACGCGCGCGTAAGCGTTATTATCAGTGAACGGATGGGGTCATCCATGTCAGATGGAACAGGCCTCAAGAACAGGGGCCACACACAGGCCGACGTCTCTGAGAGACTGTCCGCCGTCGAGGAGTATTCGGGTGTGAAACTGGAGAACATCAGCAAAAACTCCATCCCCCCCGAGGCCGCCGCCCACAACTGCGAGAACATGATCGGTTCCACCCAGATCCCTCTGGGATATGCCGGACCCGTCACCGTCGCAGGCGAATACGCGTTCGGAGAGTTCCTCGTCCCCCTCGCCACCACCGAGGGAGCTCTCATCGCATCCATCTCGAGAGGCATGTCCGTTATCAACGCCTCCGGAGGTTCCCGCACCAGGGTCTTCGGCGACTACATGACCCGCGCACCCGTCCTCAGGGTGAGGGACCTGGAACATGCCTGCCAATGCATCCAGTGGATCGACGCCCATGAGGATGAGATCAAAGCTGCCGCTGCATCCACCACCTCCCACGGAAAACTCGTGAAGATCGAGAAATACCCCATGGGACGCGGGATCTATCTCAGATTCTCCTTTGAAACAGGGGACGCCATGGGCATGAACATGGCCACCATCGCCTCCGAAGCGGCCTGCAGGGTCATCGAAGAGGCCACCGGAGCAGTGATGGTATCCGTCTCCGGCAACATGTGCAGCGACAAGAAGGCCGCCGCCATCAACATGATCGAAGGCCGCGGAAAGACTGTGGTGGCAGAGGCTCTCATCCCATCTGAAATCGTCGAGAGCAAACTGCACACCACCGCAGAGGCTATAGTAGAAACGAACATCAGGAAGAACCTCATCGGATCTTCGATGTCTGGCACATTAGGTGCCAACGCCCACGCCGCCAACATGGTCGCCGCATTCTACATCGCCACAGGTCAGGATCCCGCCCAGGTGGTGGGCGGAAGCCTCACCCTCACCAACTGCGAGAACATCGACGGGAACCTCTACATCAGCGTGAGGATGCCCGCCGTGGAGCTCGGGACCGTCGGGGGAGGAACATCCTTGCCGTGCCAGAGCGAAGCTCTGGAGATCATGGGCTGCAAAGGCGCCGGAAAGGCAAGGAAACTTGCAGAAATCTTATCAGTAACAGTACTCGCAGGGGAACTGTCCACCCTGGCGGCCCAGGCCGCCGGTCAGCTGGGCAAGGCCCATGCCGAATTAGGGAGGGGAAAGAAATGCCAGTGATTAACACCAGTTATGCGGACCTCAAACGCATCGTAGGAAAAGACGTGTCCATGGACACCGTCCTGAAGGAAGTGCCTCTTCTGGGAGGAGTGATCGACGAACATGAGGAAGGCTCGGATGCCATCGCCATCGAGTTCTTCCCCAACCGTCCCGATATGTACTCCGCAGAGGGAATCGCCCGCGGACTGAGGGCCTTCCTGGGATTCGAACCCGGACTCAAAAAATACGATCTGGGTCATTCGGATGTTAAGGCAATAGTCACCGACGAGGTCAAGAAGATCAGGCCCTATTTTATGGCCGCTGTTGTGAAAGGCGTCACCATCGACGACCAGGCCCTGAGGTCCATCATGGAACTTCAGGAGAAACTGCACACCACCCTCGGAAGGAAGAGGACCAAGCTCGCCATCGGTGTCCACGACCTCGACAAGGTGAAACCCCCGTTCAGGTTTGAAACTGTGGATCCGGATTCGTTCTCCTTCGTGCCTCTGGCAAAAACAGAAGCCATGACCCCCAGGGAGATCCTCACCAAACACGAGAAGGGAAAAGCCTTCGCCCACCTCCTCGACGGTTACGACAAGTTCCCTATGATCTTCGACGCGGACAGGAACGTGCTCTCCTTCCCGCCGATCATCAACGGTTCACTTACAACAGTGACAGTGAACACAAAGAACATATTCATCGACGTCACCGGTTTCGATGAAAAAGCAGTAGAAATATGCCTCAACATCGTGGCCACCGCCCTCGTGGAGAGGGGAGGTACCGTCTGCACCGTGGAGATGGAGGGCGCACCCAAGATGATCTATCCCGACTTCACACCGCTGAAGAAGACCGTGTCCCTTGAGGCATGCAATCGCGTGAACGGGATCGCCGTGACAGGAGAGGAAGCGATCAAAGCCCTCGCCAGGTGCGGCATCGATGCCGAATGCTCCGGAGATGCCCTCACTGCATATGTGCCAGCATACCGTTTCGACATCATGCACGACGCCGATATCTATGAAGAGGTTGCCATCGGTTACGGCTTCGAGAAGTTCGGAATGTCCAAGATGAACGTCACCCAGACCTTCGGAAAGCTCCTTCCGGAAACCTCGTTCTCGGAGAACATCAAGGACATCATGGTCGGAATGGGCTACACCGAACTGAACACCCTCACCCTATCCAACGAAAGGGAGGAGTTCGAGATCTCCGGACTTCCCGCGGTCGACGTCGTCAAAGTGAAGAACCCCATCACCGAAGACCACACATGCCTCCGCGCATACCTGATGCCCTCTCTGATAAGGATCCTCAGGCACAACAAGAACCGCGACCTGCCCCAGAAGATCTTCGAAGTCGGATACGTGATCAGGGACACCCTCACCGTCCCCCACCTCTGTGCGCTGCAGGCGGCCTCCAGGACCTCATTCACAGAGATCAAATCCCTCACCGAGAGCGTCCTCAGAGAGATGAGAATCGAATACACCATCGAACCCTGCGACTACCCCACCTTCCTTCCCGGACGCGGTGCCATTGTAAGGTCCGAAGGAAAGGTCCTGGGCATATTCGGAGAGATGAGTCCCAAGTGCATCACCGACTACGGACTCACCCACCCCGTCATGATGATGGAGATGAACCTGTCGGACATCATCGCCTCCAGGTCGGGGAGACTGTTCTGATGGAGAAGGGAGACCTCTTTCCCCGTTTCATCCTCAAAGATGAGAACGGGGAGACCGTGGACTCGGAACAGCTTCTGGGTCTTCGGTATGTGGTGTTCTTCTACGCCCGGGATAACACCCCCGGATGCACTGCGGAAGCCGTGGATTTCACCAGACTCTACGCGAACTTCGCCATGAGGAATGTCCTTGTCTTCGGGATAAGCGGAGATTTGGTCGAGTCCCACAGGAAGTTCAAGGACAAACAGGGGCTGAAGGAGAAACTCCTCTCCGATCCGGACCATTCTTTTGCAGAGAAGTGCGGTGCATTCGAAGACAAGGTCAGTTACGGAAAACAGGTCAGAGGCACCATCCGTTCCACGTTCCTTATCGGCAAGGACGGAAAGGTGGAGGAGGCGTGGACCAATGTGAAGGTCGACGGCCATGCCCAAAAAGTATTGGATTCTATGCTGGCACATTTCAAGAACGACACTGGATCGGGCATTCCTTTCGGTGACAGACACTGGTGAATCAGGCATCATGCAGCATGCATGATGCATAATGTCCCAGATATCGACATAGCATGCTGTCTTTTTTATAGTCGGATAGACAATATAGAAAATATGGGCACGACAGGAGAGAAATTGGGTATACCAATCGGTATCAAGGATTTCAAAGAAATCCGCAATGACAGATACTACTTTGTCGACAAATCCGAACTTATCTCCGATATCCTAAATGACCGGGGCAAAGTGTTTCTGTTCACAAGACCCAGACGTTTCGGAAAATCCCTTAATCTCTCTATGCTCGATGCGTTTTTCAATCTTGAATACAAAGGTAACGAGTGGTTCAACGGATTAAAAATCAGTAGCCGCCCTGAAGCTGAGAGCTACAAAAACGCTTATCCTGTGATATCTCTGTCAATGAAGGATCTTCTTCTGAACACAGTGAATGATTTTATAGATCGGCTGGTCGTCAGGTTATCTGCGCTTTATAGAAAATTCCCCTATCTGAAAAAATGTGAAACGATTGATCAGGATCTTCGGGAGAAATACAACTCCGCAAATATAGAACACCTGAAAACAAGTGAATTGGAATATTCAGTTATGGCGCTATGCGAAATGCTGGAACAGTACCATGGTGTAAAACCTATTGTTCTTATTGATGAGTACGACCACCCGATCAACAATTCCTATGGCAGCGAGTCTTATGAAGAAATACTGAGGTTGCTTCGGAATTTCTATTCTATGACTCTCAAAGACAATGATCATATTTCATTAGCAGTAATGACTGGAGTGACACAAATTGCCAAAGAAGGAATATTCTCCGGACTTAACAATCTGAAAACAGACAATATATTCACTGCCAAATTCGATGAAAGATACGGATTCACCGAACCAGAGGTCAAAGAACTCTGTTCGTATTACGGACATCCTGAGAAATTCGATGAAGCCAAAGAATGGTATGACGGATATCGTTTCGGAGATGCGGATATCTACAACCCCTGGAGCGTTTTATATTACATTGATTCCGAGTTCAAAGCAGAACCGTACTGGGCCGGAACAAGCGGAAACGATATTATCACCACTCTTTTAGAATATTCGACCGAAGATACATTCAAAGATCTGGCGGCTCTCGGTAACGGAGATACAGTTTCAAAAAAGCTATCGGAATCCATTTCTATGGGAGACCTGAAAACAGATCTGAATGCATTATTCTCTGTTCTTGCGACCGCAGGTTACATCAACGCCGTTCCCACAGATAGGGGATCATACCTCATATCCATACCGAACAAGGAAATGTACAAGGTGTTCTACAAACA
>CAVGRR010000088.1:0-5757 GCA_963631655.1 Eggerthellaceae bacterium | reverse complement strand
TAAGAACACAGCCCGGAGTGCTTTCTTCAGCTGGTATAACAGGTGCAGAGGATCCCATATTGTAGAAATGATCGAAGTGTCGGGACGTCTGCTAAGACGTCTCAATGATATCCTGCGGTATTTCGACCACCGCATAACCAATGCGGTGTCCGAAGGCCTGAACAGTGTGTACAAGCGGATCAAAGCCGCAGCATACGGTTACAAGAATGAACTGAATCTCATCCAAATGTGTCTTTTCCGTAAAGGCGATCTTAAGATCAGTATCTGATGGGTGCAAGGGTATCAAGGTATTCGGGGCGGAGCCCTGTCTTCATGTCAAATAGGATTCCTGCGAACGAAGTGAGCAAAGGAATCCGCCTTTACTGGTACTATTTGGTGAACATACAGTGGGAATTGAATAGCTACATTTAGGGTATGAAATCAAGGCTGATTCAAGGTATGAGGTAATGACCCACCTCCTCTAAACCTTAAAGAATCTATTCTTCTGTGTCCCGTTCATATACTATAATTTCAATCAACCTGTCATGAATCCCGTTTTACAGGTCGCGTTGGACATGATGCAGCTGAAACGCAGCATCGGCATCGCACAGGAGGCCGTCGAGGGAGGTGCGGACTGGGTCGAAGTGGGAACCCCGCTCATCAAAAGCGAGGGTGCCGAGGCCGTCCGCACCATCAAAAAAACATTCCCCGGTCACAAGGTGATCGCAGACACCAAGACCATGGACACCGGGGCGTTCGAAGTCGAAATAATGGCCAAGGCCGGTGCGGACATCGTCACCGTCCTGGGTCTCGCAGACGACGCCACCATCACCGAAGCCGTGCTCTCCGGAAGGAAGTACGGGGCCGAGGTCATGGTCGACATGATCAATGTGCCAGACAAGGTGAAACGTGCCAAAGAGGTCGAGAAGCTCGGAGTGGGGTACATCTGCCTCCACATGGGTATCGACTCTCAGATGAGGGGCGAGGATGCACCTCTCGACGTTCTGAAGAAGATCGTTGCTGAGGTGTCCGTACCTGTGGCCGTCGCAGGAGGCATTACCTCCGAGACCGTGAGGGGATACGTCGAGGCGGGCGCCTACGACATCATCGTCGGCGGAGGGATCACCAAGACCGCCGACATCAAAGGTGCCGCATCCGATCTGAAGAAAGCCATGTCCGGTGCCAAAGTGGACGAGGTCATCGCCAAGAAGTACACCGAGGACGACCTGGAAGAAGCTTTCCTCAAAGTATCCACCTGCAACATCTCCGATGCATATCACAAGAAGGGGATCGTCTTCGATCTTCATCCATATCTGAAACACAACGCAAGGATGGTCGGCCGTGCTCTGACCGTTCAGACCTGCAACGGGGACTGGGCCAAACCTGTCGAGGCCATCGACCGGGCGAAACCCGGAGATGTCATCGTCATCGACGTGGGCGGAGCCCCCATGGCGGTATGGGGAGAACTCGCCTCCAACTCGGCCATGAACAAAGGAGTGAGGGGAGTCGTCATCGACGGTTCCATCAGGGATATCGACGACATCGAGGAACTCGGATTCCCCGCATTTGCAAGGCGTGCAGTCCCCTGTGCCGGAGAGGCGAAAGGCTGGGGTGGCATCGGGGTCGAGATCACCGTCGGCGGACAGAGGGTCCGTACCGGAGACTGGATCATCGGTGACGAGAGCGGACTCATCGTCGTGCCCAAGGAAGAGGCCGTCGAGGTCGCCAACCGTGCCCTGGATGTCCATGAGCACGAGACCCGCACAAGGGCCGAAATAAAGAGGGGTTCCACACTTTCACAGGTCAATGAGATCTGCAAGTGGGAACCCGTAAAATGAATGACCCAGAAGGGTCATTCAAAAGAAAGTTTGGAACGGGACGGATCCTCGTTCGGATCATATTCGGGCACTGTCCCGTTCCCCATTTTTTCCGCCAGGATCTCCAAGCGGTGGATACGCTCGGGGGTCGAAGGGTGGGTACTGAACAGGTTGCTGAACGCCGATCTCTTGCGGACGGGATTGGAGATCCACATGTCCGCGTGGGCGGTGTCCGAATAGTTGTTGCTGGATTGTCCACAGCCGGATTCCAGACGCCTGAGCGCGCTTGCCAGGGCAAGAGGTTTTCCGCACATGCGGCCGCCGGTCTCATCGGCCAGATACTCCCTGTTACGGGAAACGGCCAACTGAAGGATCAGTGCCGCAATGGGCACGAAGATGGCACACACCAGTCCGATGGCAAGCATGACGCCCCTGTTCTCATCCCTGCTGTCACCGTTGAACAGCGCGGAATAGAAGATCATCCTCGAAGCGAAGGTGAGCACAGAGACCACGGTGGATGCGACGGACATCACCAGGATATCCCTGTTCTTGACGTGGGAGAGCTCATGTGCCAGCACACCCTCGAGCTCATCATCGTTCAAGATGTTGAGCAGTCCGCGGGTGGCGACGACGGCCGCATTCTGGGGGTTCCTTCCGGTGGCGAAGGCGTTGGGCATCGAGTATTCGCTGATGCCGACCTCGGGCATGGGAAGTCCCGCCTTCTTGGCGAGCCTCTCTACGGTATTGTACAGGCGGGGGTCCTCTTCACGCTGGATGATGTGCACGCGGTTCGCCCTGAGCGCGCTGGATTTCGAGAACCAGTACGAATAGAAGCTGATCATCACAGATATGACGAGCATCACGCTGAATCCGATCATGCCGTAGCCGAATATCCAACCGACGATGAAGCCGATGGCTACCATGAACAGGGTCAGGATTACGAAAACACTGAGTGTCTTTAACTGCCAAATTATTCTCATTCAATCGCCTCCGCGATCATATGATACGAAAGGTTACTGACTGTCCTGCATAAAAATCATTAACCCCGTGGAGACCGAGGGTGACCCTCAGACGGCCTATGCCGAACACTCCGGTGCAATGATTGAGGTACAGGTGCCTGCATCCATTGTTTTTCAGATACTCGGCGTACACATCGGCCAATTTGTCCTTCTTCTCGCCGATGTGGAGTCCGCCGATGACGGCGTTGGGATACTCTCCGAAACGGTCCTTGACCATCTCGAAGGCATGGTCGAGTCCGCAGTGACAGCACCCGGAGATCAGGACAGGTCCGTTCTTTTCGATCAGAACGACGAAGATCTCCTCTCCCGTGCCCTCGTGGAAGTTCATCGGAGGGCTGATGAACAGGTGTTCGCTCAACTGGACCCAGTCGGTGACATCCTTCTTCACGTATTGGCCGTCATGGTCTGCAGAAAGAAAGATCCCTGTAGCCCCGAGCATGGTCTTGGTGCCCCAGGCAGAAGCAGGGGCATAGACGTCAAGAGGGGTCTCGCGTGAACGGAGCAGTCCCGGCAGACCGCCCCAGTGGTCGAGGTGCCTGTGGGAGACCACGGCACGGTTTATCGACTCTGGGTCTGTTTCGGACTCGTACAGATTCGCGGAGAAATAACGCGGTCTGCGTCCGACCCCGAACAGGGTCTTCTCGCCGTCGACCTCGACCAGTACTGAGAATCCCTTCGCACCGATGTAGGGGGTGCCTTCCAGTGCGCCCTCGTCATAGATGCAGGTAACCTTCGCTTCTTCCATGCCACCCCTACTCCCGTAACAATATAAAATAAAGACCCAGACGCCGTAATTCAGAGGATATCAGCGCTTGTAGTACCAGTCGGGGATGTCCTTGCAGATGTGGCAGATCGTATCCTCATCGGCCAGACCGGACCTGAGCATCCACTGCACCTTGTGCGGTACGGTGGTCACCGACATTATGGCCGACGGACGGTCGGGTTCGTCGATATAATCGGTTTCAAGCATGAATTCGGTGGTACCTTTGCCCAATGCCTCCTTGATATTGGTCTTGGAGGCGGGCATCGACGGGAACACTCCGAAGGTCTCCTCCGGAAGGACGAACGGAGGTGAGGAATGCTTTATCACAAGCTTCGGATCTAGTCCGGACCTGCGTGCGATCTCCGACAGATCACGGTTGGTGTCGGTGGTCCCCGATTCGCAATGTATGATGACTGGCACATTGTTCTCCTTCGCGATCTCCATGCCCCTTCCCAATATCCGGTTGGAGGCTTCCCAGATCTCCGGGGAACATTCGAAATGAGGTCTTCCGATCTCTCCGATGGCGACGGCCTTTCCTTCCTCGACCATCTTTCCTGCGGATTCCATTCCTTCCATCATCATCTCGACGGCGGCATCGAGTCCGTGTTCCTCCGCCAGAGCGATAAGAAGCACAGGATACGGTCCCACGGCCACGTTTATCCCCAGACCGGTCTCCGCACGGGCCTTCTCCGCAAGGTCCAAGGTGATATCATAAGAATCTTTGAAATCGGAACCTTTGGTTATCCTCACCTCCGGATGGGGCAGGGTCACCAGGGTCAGGGCCGTCCCGCCCGCAGATTCGTACTCCTTCAGAGCGTCCACGTTGCGTCCGTGAGGGCTCATATGGACATGGTTGTCATAGACCGGAATGGATCCCATACGGGATTATCGGGAACAGTTTATTAAATCGTATACTCATCAGAAGACCGATGCTACAGCCGGAAGTCCCAGGGCAACAGAAATCCTTCTTCGACACGGAGCTTGATCCCAACAGCCGTTTCCTGTTCAAGCTGTTCAGAAGGTATTATCGCTCTTTCACTCCCGATATGCCGGACAGGTTCACCAGAAAGGAATACGGGTTCATCCCGTTCGGAAAGACCATGCAGAGGCACATGGCGTTTGCAGGTCCTGACGAACTGAAGAACTACATGATGTCCAAGGTGCCGGCGCACAGCTACTACTCCACCGCGTACTACCGCCACCCCTCCGCCCCCGATATGGCAGGGAAGGAATGGCTGGGTGCGGAGCTCATCTTCGACCTCGATGCGGACCACCTTTCCGGTGCGGAGGAGATGACCTATTCGCAGATGATGGTGCAGATCCGCAAGGAAATGATCTCTCTGGTGGATGATTTCCTCATGTCGGACCTGGGATTCGACGAGAAACAGGTGCACATCTGCTTCTCTGGAGGAAGGGGTTACCACGCGCACATCAGGTCCAACGACATCTTCACCCTCGGCACAAATGAAAGGAGGGAACTCGTGGACTACGTCTCCTGCATGGGGCTGGACCTCGACAGGGTGTTCAGGCCTGAGGTCGAAGCCATCGGCACCTCTTTCGCAGGCAATGGTCTTGTGCGTGCATCCACGAACATCATCCGCAGGATCCCTCCGAAGGATGCGGGCGGATGGGACAAGAAGATGCGTGAGGCATTGTACCTGATCTGCAAGAACATCGTGGAGGAGGACCCGAAAACGGTGAAGGCGATATACCCGGTCATCAGGACCAATACCGCGGCACTTGAAGCATTGGGTGCAAAACTGAAGACCTGCATGAACGACATGTTCACCCGCAACAGCATGTCCCAGCTCACGAATTCCGAACAGATGCTTTTGTTGAATGCTGTGAAATATGTCTCGACATCCCTCTCGAGCGAGGTCGATAAACCTGTCACCCCCGATATCAAAAGGCTTATCAGGCTTCCCAGTTCATTACATGGAAAGACAGGGCTCAAAGTGGTCCCCATAACCCGCGACCAGCTGACCGACTACGACCCCCTTCAGTCAGCAGTCCCAGATGTCTATACTTCCGACCCTGTCAAGGTCACGATGCACCGCGATATGTCATTATATATGCTCGGAGAACATATGAGCCTCAAGAATGAAACTGAGGTCCCGGAGTTCGCCGCACCGTTGCTGATCGGAAGGAAATACGCACATATCGGTTGGGATTCGGAACC
>CAVGRR010000087.1:0-6111 GCA_963631655.1 Eggerthellaceae bacterium | reverse complement strand
AATCTACGGAAGCGAGGTCGATGCCCTCAACCTTGATTGGGCGAACGGGATCCACAACAAACTGGCCGGCCTCTACCAGAAGAATATTTCCGATGCCCCCAACAAGAACCTCGTCCTCAGTTCGTACGAATACACCATCACTGTCGAAGACGGTGTCACCGTCAAAACCACTGATGGAACGACCGTCAACACCGGTGACAAATTCGCCTACGGAACCAAGCTGATCCTTTCCGCAACTACTGTCAAAGAAGGATACACCCTCCGTGCCGACGGAAGCACCCTCAACGATGACGGCAGTTTCATCGTCTGCGACAACATCAGGGCGAGATACGTCGACAATGCTGTGCTCGACAAGCTCACCTCCACTGCCAATGCATTCGTCAAAGCATACAACGAAGGAGTCTACGGAAAAGCAAGTGCAACCGCAGACAATGAAGGCGTGTTCACGATGTCTGGAACATACTACAACGGAACTGCGACCTCCAAGGACCTGAAGTTCACCTACTGTGACACCGCAGATATAGCAAAGACCCAGTACGAAGCACTCAAGACAACCTGTGAGGGAAAAGGAAAGATTGTACTCGAAATCAGTTCCGAACTCTCCAGCAAATTCGACGGAATCTATGTGCAGTTCTCGAGCAGCACCAGCTCCAAGACTCCCTACATCGGAAGCACCCTGTACCTCTGCGCATACAAGGGCAATATGGTCATCGATATGGTGGGAACTTACCTCGGTAACTACTACTACAACGATGCCACCTACGAAAAATACAAAGATGATTCGACCGCACGTCAGGCATTCTTTGCCGAAGGTGCCACCGCATTCGTCACCGCCCTCGCCACAGCCTTCAACACCGCTTGAAAAGGCTGATTAAACCCATTACCGCCGGGGAAACCCGGCACCTCTTTCCAGAGTTGCATTCATGACAGGATCGAAAGAAGGGATGAAAGAGGAGTACTCCAAGTACACCTACCGCAAAATACTGTTCATCGCGATATGCATCATCGCCACCGCAGTGATGTTCTTTGTCTCACTCTGTGTGGGAACACTGAACCTCAGCGTGAGCGATGTGTTCACCTATTTCGTGAACCATCTGAAAGGTGTCACCTACACCGACAACACCCAGATCTTCGCTGACAACATCGTCTGGAACTTCCGTGTTCCGAGGGCCCTCTTCGCCATCGTGGCCGGTCTCGCACTGAGTGTGGCCGGCGCCATCATGCAGAGTGTCATGAAGAATCCATTGGCAGATCCATACACCACCGGAGTCTCCTCGGGAGCACTGTTCGGAGTGGCCATCGCCATGGTGCTCGGATGCACCATCACCGGCGGTCTCGGCAACAACCTGGCGATCGTCTTCAATGCAGTCGTATTCTCCCTGATACCTATCCTGATCATCGTTATCATGGCGCCTTTCTTCCGCAAGTCGCCTGCCACCCTGATCCTCTCGGGAGTCGCGGTATCCTATCTTTTCAACTCGTTCACCTCGCTTCTTCTGGTCACCACCGACTCCGCCACTCTTACAATGGTGTACAGGTGGCAGGTCGGATCGCTGACGGACCTTTCGTGGGATGCACTCCCTCTCACCACGATCTTCACCGTGGCGGGACTTGCCATCGTCCTCCCCTTGTCAGGCAAACTGAACATCATGGCCCTCGACGACAAGGATGCGAAGGCGTTGGGACTCAACATCGAGAGGCTCAGGGTCGTATGTTTGGTCATCCTGGCACTTATGACCTCGGTCATCATCAGCTACGTCGGGATCATCGGTTTCGTGGGTCTTGTGATACCCCACATCGTGAGGATGGTCCTCGGAGCGGACAACAAATATCTGCTCCCTGCGGCGGGTGCCTTCGGTGCCGCGTTCCTGTTAGGGTGCGACATCCTCTCCAGGGCACTTGACGTCGGGGCCTCCATCCCGGTAGGTGTCATCACCTCGTTCATCGGTGCCCCCCTGTTCCTGTATCTGATCATCCGCCAGCGGAGGAACATCTGGTGATATCATGACCAAAGAACACAGGCAGGAATATCATCAGAACCGCACCAGGCGCATCATCATCTCATCGATCCTGCTGGTCGCTTTGGTCCTGCTTGCAATCTATTCCCTGTGCATCAACAGCTTCCATGTCACGTTCAAAGAGGCCTGGACCGCAGTGTTCAACCGCATAAAGGGTATCGAACCCACCACATACATCGACAGGATGATAGATTATGTCGCGATCGAGTCCAACGCACCGCGTGCCATCGCCGCCATCCTCATCGGAACCATTCTTGCGGTCAGCGGAACCGTCATGCAGACCGTGACCCACAACCCGCTGGCAGAGCCTTACACCATCGGAATATCATCCGCGGCACTGTTCGGTGTCACCATCGCCATCATCCTCGGTGCTTCCGTACTGCCCGGAGCGGAAGGCGACATGGCGGTCATCGCGAACGCATTCATCTTCGCGATGATACCTGCGGCAGCAATAGTTCTCATCTCTTCGATGAAGAAGCTCAGTCCGAACATGATGATCCTCGTCGGTATCGGAATGATGTACATATTCTCCGCATTCACCACCTTCCTCAAATTCAACGCCAGCGAGGAAAGCCTGGAGGAGATCTACAGGTGGGGCCTCGGAACGCTTTCCGGCACCACATGGAGCGACCTGGCGCCCATGCTCATCGCCGCCGTCGCACTGCTGGTGGGATTCACCCTTCTTGCGGGAAGGATCAATCTTCTGATGGCAGGAGACAGCACCTGTCACAGTCTGGGACATAATCCCGTACACCTCAGGATAATCTGTTTCGTGATGGTGTCTTTAGGTGTCGCGGTCGCAGTATGTTTCACCGGGACCATCGGATTCGTGGGACTCGTGGCACCGCATATAGCAAGACTGTTCGTAGGTAACAACAACAAGGCCCTGGTCCCGTCATCGGCATTGATAGGTGCTTTGATGATAATCATCAGCGACATCATCGTCAGGTCCGTACCCGGAAGCCTTCCCGTCGGAGTGGTGACCGCACTGATCGGCAGTCCGCTGTTCCTGTTCTTCCTGTTCAAACAAAGGCGCAAAAGCACATTCTGACAATGTGCCAGATGTCGAAAATACAATCGGAGGAAAAGGCTTACTTCTTCTCCCATTCCTCGTTCTCCTTCTTCGCGTAGAGCTCTTCGTAACGCTCCGAAGGGGACCTTTTCATGAAGATGACCGCAAGGATGATGGTCACCACCATCAGACCGGACGACACCAAAGTCATCCCCATGACCATCGAATCCTGGTCCTTGCTGCATACGATTACCAGGACCAATGCCGCCAGGAACAGAAGGTATACACAGGCGGCGACAGCGTACATGGTACGGTTTTTCATTGAAAGGACATGCCCCTTATGATATATCGGTTTTCGTTCCCCCGGGACCGACAGACCCAGATATCAGAATTCAGATCGAAGTGAACGGCAGCGCGTAAACGTTCTCTTTCAGCGCATACATCTTTTCGGTCAGACAGATTATGCAGGATGGGCCGATCTCATAGAGGGTCCTGTCCATCCTTTCAAAGGACTTCACATCCTTCGCATCGTATGTAATCCCCGATTTGCATTCCACCAAGGTAAGCTTACCGTCCCGGAGCATGACGAGATCTATCTCCCCGCTCTGGTCCCGATAGTAACTGAACCCGGTGTTCACCCCGTTGTTCTCGTGGCTTTTGATTATCTCATTAATGATGTAAGTCTCCACCATCGGGCCGCAGAGATATCCGTTCTTCAGTGTTTCCGCATCGACGACCTTTGCCAGATAACAGGCGAGACCTGTGTCGCAGAAGTATATCTTCGGACGCCTGATCACCCTTTTCACGGGAGACCTGCTTGTGTACGAACGGAGAACGCGGATGATCCCGCTCGTCTCCAGAACGCCCAGCCAGGATTTCACGGTCTTCGCATCGATCCCGATTGCATTGGAGATGTTCTCATAGACGAGTTCCTGACCTGTGAGGGAGGCGGTCAGCTCAAGGAACTCCTGGAACTTCAGACTGTCCTTCACATTGATTATCTGCGACACATCGCGGGAGATATAGGTCTCGGTGTAATCAGAGTAGAAATCCCCAGTATCGACCGAGGGGTTGTTGTACAGTTCGGGATAGGATCCGCGCACGAGCCTGTTGTAGAACTCGTCGCAGGTCATGTGGAGTTCTTCGGCACGGCGGTCGTTCAGTTCCGGTTCCACCCGGAAAGGGATGTCCTCCCGCCCTGCGATCTCGCTCTGACTCAACGGAGACAGACGGATGATGCCGATCCTTCCGGCCATTGATTGAGATACACCCTGCATACGGGAGAATTCCTGGCTTCCTGCTAACACGTACATCCCCTGGTATTTTCCACCTTCGAACTTCACCTTGTCGACGATGCCTTCAAGATAATCGAAAAGCCCGGGAGCATATTGGACCTCGTCGATGACGAGAGGTGCAGGATGCGTTTTCAGAAACAGCTCTGGGTCTTTCACTGCCGCCCTGCGTTCCAACATGTTCGCCAGGGAAACATAACGCATACCGTACTTCTCCGACAGGAACCTGCACAGGGTTGTTTTTCCTGTCTGACGGGCACCTGTGATGAGTGTCACCGGCCTATAGCTCATCTTCTCCTCAATGCGGGAAAGAACAGTACGGGCGATCATACAGGTTCATTGTGCTTCAGATATTTTAGAAGTTCAATTCCTGTAAAACAGGAATTTAATTCCGGATTTGCATAATTTCAACAAGAGCAAAACTCACAGAATCAAATGTGCCAGCATACGGAATTCCATCATTCAGCAGGATGATTACCCAAACTGCGACGCACTGCCGCATTGACCTCATCGACACCCTCGAGACGGAACGAAAGATCGCAAGGGTCATACATGGAATCAATGAAGGCCGCTGCGAACAATGGGTAGTGTTCGATCCCGTCCTCCGTCACACATATCTCCGTGTTCTCGAATTTAATACGCCTTTTCACCTTGTACTTCTCTTTCACTGAATTGAGGGACTTGGACCGGTTGTTGTTCCCGGATTTCACTTCGATGGCTGCAACATTCCCTTTCATGGTGGTTATGAAATCGATCTCCATTGAACCAGACCTGAGATAATACAGCTTATGCCCGCATTTGCTGAGGCATTCCGCAACGACATTCTCGGCGATCGCTCCTTTGTTGGTCCTTCTGTCCCCCCGCAGGATGGAAGCGGTAACCTCATCGTCCATCATCGCCAGGAGCAGTCCCGTATCCTCCAGGTAGATCTTGAACGATCTTCCGCAACCGAAGGTCTCCAGCGGCATACACGGATTGGTCAGCTGAACGCACTTCCTTACGATCCCCGAATCGGACAACCACTGTATCGCTTTGGAGAAGGTCCTTGCCGAGGCACTCGCCGGGTCACTGTCCTCGATCTTCGAGTACATGAACTTCTTGTTTTCCTGACTCAATACGGTCGGGACGGAATCGAATGTCCTGAATATCCTATCCCTCTCAAAGGATTCGGAATACTTCCCGATGTCGGCCCGGTATCCTTCGATAACCTTCCTCTTTTCATCGATGGCACGCGGGATTGAACCAGTGTCCAGGTAAGCAATGACCGCCTTGGGCATCCCTCCGATCACCATGAAGAGGGTGAAGTACTCATCGATCTTCTGCGAGATGCATCTGTCCATCGGCACCTTGTCGTGTATGCACCTACGCATATCCGAAATGGTGTCCATTCCGATGCCGATGGCCCACAGGAATTCCTCGAAATCCAGAGATCTCATCTCCACCCTGCGTTCATAACCAACTGGGTTCTGGATCTCGGTGCGGTACTGGAGTCCCATCAAAGACCCAGATGAGATGACCTTGTATCTTCCGTCAATCGCGAACGCTTTAAGGGAACGTCTTGCTTCAGGACAAGCTTGAATCTCATCAAAGAACAGAGCTGTCTTTCCGGGCAGAGCTTCAAAACCTGAGTGGGCTACGGAAAACCGATTCATAATTCTGTCCACATCCGAATCTTCCGTAAAGATTTCCCTTGCAGCAACATCTATTTCGAAATTGATACTGAGATAAGACTCGAAATTCTGACTTATGAATTGCTGAATCGCAAATGTCTTACCGACCTGTCTTGCTC
>CAVGRR010000086.1:0-6325 GCA_963631655.1 Eggerthellaceae bacterium | reverse complement strand
GAGGATGTGGGCCCACAAAGGACCACATCCCCATGCGCACTGGGCGCACGTTTTTAACCCCGCCCGAGTACATCAGACGGGGTATGAGAGTCTCACTAGACCCATCGTAAGGTCTAGGCTGTCAGCACCTGTTCTCTGCCGGATCCGACCCCACAATCGAATTCGGATCCGTGCAGTCAGATCCTGCAATGCAGTCAATTATGGAAGTTTCTGTGGTCCGTCACCACCACTTGTACATCACGCCGTTCCTTCCATTGAACTCGTGTCCGCTCAGATTTTTCGCGATAGGGGACAGTAATTCTCCGTCGAATCCATAGAATGAAAATCCATCGAAGGTGTTGTCTCCTATATGGGTGACCCCTTTCTCGACGAATATCTGGCAGATCCTGTTGTCAGAGCTGCACCAGATGGGGAGATAACCGACATAATTGAATCCGATACCGTTTATTCCGGCGGTCAGTCTCAGATTGGTTATGTACTCGCACCCCTCGAATGCAGGGGCCTGGAGCGAACCGACGCTGTCAACGGTGACAGGAATGGAAAGCGAGCTCAGACATATGCAGTTGTAGAACGAATGGGCCCCCAGGAATTCAACATAGTCGGGGATCGTGACAGAACTGATGTACAGATCGCAGAATGCATTGCATCCGATGCTCTTGATTTTGCCCTCGAACTCGATTGCCACCAGGGTGGAACCGTTGCACTGGAACCAGGGGGTGAGCTGATACCAGCAGTTGCTTCCGGTGCTGTCGGAATAATTGAATCCGTATCCGGAACCGGGGGTGAACGTGACCTTTTTAAGTCCGGTCGTCTCATTGAAAGCAGGATATTTGTCGAGCCATACAGCATTGAGACTGATCGGAAGGGTCAGATACTTTATATCGCAGTGGGAGAACGTGCATTCGCTTAAAGCGGACAGGGTGTCGGGAAGGACAAATGTCTCGGTGGTGCAGCGACAGAAAGTATAACTTCCGATATAGGTGACGCCTTCTTCCACGGTCACGGTCTTGAGATTAGGTGCCAGGTTCCAGGGATTATAGAGGTAGGAATAGATATAATTGCCGTAATCGCCACCGACACCGGTACCTTTGGTTATTGTCACTTTTTCAAGAGAATCATATGTTCCGTAGAATCCGCTGTGCCCGGGCAGCTGTACCGCACTTATCGGAATGGTGAGTTCCCTGATGTTGCAGCCACAGAACATCCAATTACCTACGTTGGTGATGCTTTCAGGAATGAAGATCGTTTTTGCAATAGAGGAATTGAGGTTCCACGGGGCCAGATTCGCATTCTTCGCGCTTCCGGTCCAGTCAGCGTAATCGAAAGCGATTCCGTTTCCATAGGTGAAGACGACATTTTCAATTGCCATACATCCCTGGAATGCCGGGTAGGCCTCATTGCCGTAGGAATTGAGACTCATCGGGATCGTCAGATCGGCGATCTTGGTACAGTTGTAGAAACAGTGGCATCCTAGGACCACCACAGACTCGGGAAGTACCAGGGAAGTGATGTTCAATTCGCGGAATGCATCGGATCCGATACCTTTGATGCCGTCTGCGAAATTGACCTCCTTCAGGACGTCCTTGCTCTGATACCAGGGCGTGTTCTGATACCAGGAGCCGCTCTGTTCATAAGCAGCGTAATTGAACCCATAACCGTTCGTTCCATAGGTGAAGTTTACCTTTTCGATGTTGTAACAACCCGCAAAGGCACCATAAAGATTGTTGACAACACTGTCAATAGTGATAGGCATGGTGAGTTCAGTTACGTGTTTCATATTCACGAACGCCCACGGTCCAAGTTTGGTGATATCATCACTTATGACGATCTTCGTGATGTCATCACGGTATTCATACCACGGTGCGCGGACGCCACTGTAGCAATACATTTCACCGGAACCGTTGATCTCCAGGGTGCCGTCCGAATAGATGTAGTACTTGGCATCCGGTCCACACTGGCCACCTTCGATGACCTCGGCAGAAGAACTGTCGGCCTCTGCATGGAGAACGAAGAGCACCGCCATCGCGGAAGCGATGACCGCTATGATCGTCAAGACAGTTCTGAGCTTCAGCGAACTGTCTACTGTTAATTTGCTGTAAATATTACCATCTCCGTTATGCTGTGTTTTCACAGCTGTTTCGGGTTTTCTCGATATCGAGTGGTTGAGTACGCGCTCTATTGACCCGCCCGTATTCGAAAAGTAGACGATTTGTAGACTATATGTAAAAATCCGATAATCTTCTTATATCAGATAAATTCAGTAACAAATTCCTTTATTAAATGAATTTATTGTAATTATATTTTCATTTTGGAGAATTACATTGTAATCTACATAATTCAAAAATTAATTTAGTAGTATAAATTACATAAAATGCATTGAATCAAAAAGAATCAAATGAATTCTATTCTGCAAACGCGTACTGAAATATACGAACATATCTGAGGACGTGCTTCATCGATCAGTTCCGATCATCAGTTTTGAGAATGTCCCAGCAGGGAGATATTGAAAAGAATATATGCTTGAATAAGTCCCCTTACGGGGACCTGATTCAGGCCTTTGTGTTTTTGACAGGTGCAAGATACCTGACGACGAAATTCCTGACGGAGGTCTTCATCGCACCCTTCGCCATCTTGGACAGGAAGAACCCGCCGACACTCGTCGCAAGCGAGAACTGATAGGTCTGCATCACATGTGCCAGATAGGGATTTCTGTCATGTTCGACCCAATACTCCTCGGCGGCCTCGAGCTCTTCGGGGGTGCAGTTGTCGATGGCCCATTGCATCGAGGAGTTCATGGATTCGAGGAACAGCCTGTCCTTCTCCATGACCTTGGCATCCTTCTCGGTGACGCCCTTGAGGATGAGGTCCAGCATCTGGGACAGTTTGTCGAAGAATCCGATGAAGATCGGGAATTCGACATAGGCCTTGAAACTAGTGACCACCGACGCCTTGAACGCGTAATAGGTCAGCGGAGGGTGGATGGAGTTGCCCACTTTCAGCGCCTCGATGGCCTGGTCCATCGCACTGTTGAGGAACAGTTCCCCGTCACTTTCGGGCATCTTGTCGTTGACTGTGGCAAGGAAGTCCCCGAAATCGGACATATCGAGTTTCTTATCGATGACGATATGGAGCAGACAGGTGCAGTAGTAGGTGGAAAGCACCGGCTGGATGTCGACGATTAGAGAGTCGTCATCAAGTCCCTCGATGAAGTTCTTCCAGTTGGACATCATCTCATCGAAGTTGGCGTCCAATGCATATGCGCATCCGCGGGCATACAGGCCGAGCCAGTTCTCAGGCTGTACGGTGAGGATCCTGTCGGCGAATTTGTGCAGTGCATCGGCATCGCAGGCCTCTGTGAGTTCCTTGCATTCAATAAGCAGATTCTGATCTATTGCGGTCATACATTCCCTCCCTTGATTCAATGTGCCAGATCAGTTCTCCGGAGGCAGTTCGGCCTTCACGAAGGGGGTCCTGTCGGCGTGCAGCGGAAGGGTCGCATCGTAACCGACCTTCCAGGTGGTCCCGTGGGCGGAGGGGTCGAGGGACGAACCTGCGGCACCTTGAATGCGGAGGATCTTGTCAGCCTGCATCCTGGTGGCGACGGCCCATTCGACCTCACGGTCGTTGAATATATCGATATCATCATCCACGACGATGACGTTCTTCATGGAGGTGTGACCGGTGAATGCCGCCAGAATGGCGTTCATTCCGTCGCCTTCCTTGTTCTTGGTGATGGAGACGACACCGTTCAGCCAGCAGCAGCCGCCTTCGGTGAGACGGACGTTGCGGACATTCGGGACGGCCTGCCTGACGGTACGGAAAATGACAGGTTCCCTGGGAACGCCCATGAGGAGGAAGTGCTCGTATCCTCCGGGTAGCAGAAGCTGGAAGATCGGGTCCTTCTTGGACCATACGCGGTCGATCTTGACGACGGGCTGGTCCCTGATCTCATCATATGTGCCAGCAATGTCGACGAAGGGTCCCTCGGGACAGGTCTCTGCGGTGATCCTTCCCTCGAAGACATATTCGCAGTCGGCGGGTACGACGAGTCCGTTGTCGCACTTTGCAACCTTTAACGGAGATCCGTGACCGGCCTTGTGCATGGCGGATGCGATGGTGAGCTCATCTGTTCCGAAATCGACGGAAAGTGCAGCGGAGACCATGGCCTCGACGGGGGCTCCGATGCAGATGGAGATCTTCAGTTCCTTTCCGTCCTTCTTGGCCTCGTTGAAAAGTGTGAAGGTGTGCCTGGGGACGAGACGGATAACGATGGTGTTCCTGTCCTTGATGAGCATCCTGTGGAAGGACACGTTGCGTTTTCCGTTGTACTCGGAGACGACGATCCCTGCGGAGATGTAACGTCCCGCATCCTTGGGGAAATACTTGATGATCGGAAGTTTTGTAAGGTCCACATCGAGAGGACATTCCTTGAATCTGGGACTGTCTGTTTCTTCGGTCCCGCAGGGGGCGGCCATGGCATCCATGATGTGCCTGACGATGGCGTCCTTGGGAATGTTCATCGCGGCTGCTATCTTCTCCCTGGTGGAGTAGACGTTGCCTGCGGCCTTTCCGCCGTTGATGTCTTTGAAAAGGAATGTGGTCTCCTGGTCCTTCAGAAGATATCTGGTGGCCCCGTAACCGTCTGGGTCTATACGTTCGGCGACCTCTTTGGCTCCTTTGATATCGATTGTCATCAAAGCAGGATAGCAGTAGCACTTTTATAATGTCGTCTGCTCGTGCGTCTTCTTGTAGTGTTCTGAGACACTGAGGCCCATGAAGGTCAGGTCCTCTGTATCAAAGACAGCGGTGATGTTGTCGATGATGCTGTCGATATTTATGGCAGGCATATTGAATACGCTCGCGACCTGCAGAGCGTGGATCTTGATCGCCTCCCTGCAGGGGCAGGTGGAACCGTCCACATAACATCCGACCATCGTACCGACCGATCCGATGAGCGCCGCAAGGCTCATATCGAGGTCGTAATCCTTCGGCAGCTTGTATCCGTATTCGGTGAGGAACTCCTCGAACCAGCGCTTCGAGATGGCACTGAACACCTTCACCGCATCCCGCTTGCCGTGGACCTCGTAGATCAGGTTCGCCACATTGGGGGAGATGGTGGAGACATACAGCTGAATGGCACCAGGGAATATGGCCGCCTCGAGGAAGTTGTTGTGCTTCTTCAGGATATCCATAGTGGCTGCAAGGACCTTCTCGGTGGCGTTCTTGACTATGCTAATCAATATCTCGTCCTTGTTCTTGAAACGATTATAGAGACTGCCGTTCAGTATGCCCGCCTGGGTGATGATGTCGCGGGTGGTGGTCTTATCGTATCCTTTCTGCAGAAACAACTCCAAGGATACCTGCATGATCTCATTCCTTGCGAGATCGCGTTTCTCCTCGAGGGTCATCTTACGCTTTGCCATAATGATGTACTCTATATCGTTCCGATATTTGAGCATTTTCAACATTTGAGATTAATCAAATTAATTTGAAACCACTCATATTAACACCATTTAATTCGTGTCTTTTTATATATCAAATTTAGATTTTGAACAATTCTCAAATTCGATTTTTTGAGAACGTTCAAAATTCTTTTATATCCCATTGATATCAGTGGGTACAAGGTGAACAGATGTTCGCGAAACTTGCAGATACAGTCCAAAAACACTCCAAAGCCATCATCGTGCTTTGGATCGTCGTCCTGCTCTGCTCGCTCCCCTTCGCCCTGAAATCCAGCGACGTTCTGGAATACGACATGGCAAGCATGTCCGGGTCCGATTCGGAAGCCAGCGATGGACAGGCCATAATCGACCAATACTTCGACAACGCCCTCGACCTTTCAGAGGTCCTCGTCATCAGCTATTCCACTGCTGACGAACTCACCTCCGCCGGAACCCTGGTCACAAAGTTCACTGAACTCATGACCGAGAAATACGGCGAAAAGATCACCATCACCAACGGCGGTTCATATTCTAAGACAGACAAAAACACCAGCGGTGTCCTGCTCATCGCAATTCAGAACAACGATGAGAACTTCGATCTTTCTCACGAGACCGGTAACATCAGAGGAGTCGTCTCCCAGGCACAGTCTGCTGCCGGCACTTCCCTCACCGCACTTATCACCGGTAACGATGCGATCACTTACGATACCGAGAACTCCTCGATGGAAGATGTCAAGAAGGTCGACCCGCTCAGCATCCTCCTTATCTTTGTCCTCCTGGCACTGTTCTTCTATGCAGTTGTCACCGCATTCGTACCTCCCGCAGTCGTAGGTATGGCATACGGTATCACCCTGACCCTCATCTGGGCCCTCGGACAGTTCTTC
>CAVGRR010000085.1:0-6438 GCA_963631655.1 Eggerthellaceae bacterium | reverse complement strand
CGTACGGTGGGGTGAGAGGGCAACCGAAGGCTTAAGCCCTCGGACCCTACTCGATGGAACTTCTGTTGATCGCTGAAAGTTCTATTGACAGAGATCTGGATGGGTGCAGGGAACTGCACATTTCTCTGTTGGATCGGCTGAGGTAATTGGTGTATACCTCCAACATCGGTGGTAGTCAGTAGAATCTTCGGGCATCAGGGATGCCGCGAAGCGGCATCATGCCCGGAGGGCCGGAGGCCCTCCAAAGAATCTGACACTCGGCACATGGATTCCGATGTGCCAGACCTCAGGAAGCAGTTGCTTTTCAGGCCTTCCTCTTCTTCACGATGACGGCGCCTGCAACCGCTACGATAACAATGATTGCGATGATCGCGATCATCATCATGGAGGAGCATTCCTCCTCGGACTCGACGTAAACCACCGCATAATCGGAGAAGTGGCCTGTGACGAAGGTCACGGCCCCGTTCTCATATGTTGCGGACAGCTTCTCTACGACCTTTCCGTCTTTGAGATACCACACCTCGAGATTGTTCGTACCCTGTCCTTCCTTCGGGGCGTAGGGCACGGTGACTGTAGCGGTTCCGTTTCCGAAGGAGGTGTTGGTACCGAAGGAGATGGAATAGACGGGACTGTCACCGATTTCTTCTTTCAAATCGGTCTTCTCTTCTTCAGAGAGTTCCGACACCTTCAGTTCTCCGGCGGTGACGCTCTGCAAAGCAACACTGTCGAACACGACGGTGCTCTTTCCGGCGGTGACCTTCAGGACGGTGGTGGCATCTGTTGCGGCAGATCTCTTCGCCACTTCCACGACAGAGTCGGATACGGAAACGGTCTGCTTCTCCGCCTCTATGGTATATGCAGAACCAGAAACCTCTTTAGCGGCGAACACCGCCTTGAACACGGTGTCTCCCGAGATCTTCACATCATCTGTATATCCATCCCATCCGGCGAAGGTGTAGGAGTACTTTGCATCAGCATCCTTGGAGGGATCCGCAGGCGCAGAGATGTTCTTGACAGGAGTGTCGTAATCGTACTTTCCTGCAGATACCTCTTTTCCGTCGACGCTGAAGGATACCGTGTACGCATTGGCCTTCCAGACGGCTTTTAAGGCAATGTCCTCGGCAGGCATAGTCTCGGGGAAGGAATACCCTGTCTTTCCGTCCTGGGTCCAGTACTGGAACGTGTATCCAGTCTTGGTCGGAGATCCGGGTGCGGTCACGGAAGTGCCGTAATCCTTGGTGATGGCATCGACAGCAGGAACTCCTCCGTCGGTGTCGAAGGTGATAGTGTAGGTGTTGACGGTGTAGGTGACCGTGACGGCGACATCATCGGCACCCATGGTGCCGGACACGGCCGCCTTGTCGGCGGTGTAGCCGACCACGGCGGGGGTCTCCACGTTGTAAGGCTTCCCGTATTCCACGGAGGTCGTCTTGGTCTCGTCGGCCTTGGATCCGTCGGAGTAGACATAGGTCGCGGAGACATCGTAGGAGTTGATAGTGTAGATGACCGTCTCACTGACGTCTCCGGCACCCATAGTGCCGGAGACAGCTGTCTTATCGGCAGTGTAACCGGTTATTGCAGGAGAGTCCACTCTATAGTCTTCCTTGTAATTCACGGAAACAATCTCAGTATCCGCGGCTGTGGATCCGTCGGAGTAGACGTACTTCACGGTCACGTCGTAAGAGTTGATGGTGTAGACATAGACCTTCACGTTATTGTCCGCGATCTCCGTGATCCTGATCTTGGCGGCGGAGGGTGCAGTGTAACCGGTGATCTCCTTCAGTTCCGCATCGACCTCGGTGCCGAAGTCGGCGGTGCCTGTCACATCATCGGCGAGGGTGTTGCCGTTTCCGTCCTGATACTTCACGGTGTAGCCGTAAGGATTGGCGTCCCACACGGCTGTCAGGGTGTGATTCTCGCCGGGCATTGTCTCGAAGACGAACTCGTTACCGTCCTCCCCCTCCCAATACCGGAACGTGTACCCGGTCCTGGTCGGATCATTCGGTGCGGAGATCTCCGAACCGAATTTCTTTGTGATATTCGGTACGTATGTTCCCCCGTAGCTGAGGAATGATATCGTATACTCGCCGATCGACCAGACGGCCTTGAGACGGACGTTCTCGCCAGGCATGGTATCGGGGAAGTCGTACGAGAACATGCCGTCCTCCGTCCAATAACAGAACTTGTATCCGGTCTTGGTCGGATCATTCGGTGCGAAGATTTCCGTACCGAAATACTTCGTGATCTCTGGCACGCTGCTTCCTCCGTCGGTATCGAACGATATGGTATACTTGTTGATCTTCCAGACGGCCTCGAGGGTGAGATCCTCGGTAGGCATGATCTCGGGGAAGACGTACTCGTAATCGTCCTTGAACCAGTACAGGAAGGTGTATCCCGTCCTCTCGGGGTCGGGAGGTATGGTCATGATACCCCCTCCGGTGAACCACATCTCGGAGGTTTTGCCATCCCAGAGGATAAGTGTCATCTTGAATGTCTGTTTCGCCGATTCGCCGTTCGAAGCAGTCTCTCCGCAGGAACCGGAGTCGTCGGAGACCTCTGCCTCCGCCCCATCCGATCCGCTGAACAACACGAAAGCCGACACGCACACCAGCGCGGCAGCGATTAACAACATCGTTTTCCTCATGACAACACCCTCTTCCTGAAAACCCCGAAAGAAACCGTACGTATATCTGCGGAACGGGAAACCCGTCCTCCCTCCTCCCGATGCTTTTTTTAACGGGAAGAGACAGAAACGGAACCTAACGCAGATTGATGGAATGCTCTCTATTTATTGATGATGTAGAACAGGTGTTGAAACATACATAAGCCAAACCCCCAACCTAACGTTTTTAACCATCCGCAGGATGTCCCAGATGTGTTCATCCGCTGGCATGGTTATTCCTGTTTTGAATTCGGAGACGATAATGTCACCGTCGTCATCGACCCTCACGACGGCAAATCCATTGGCGTCTTCCCCCCGAAGACCGTCGCCAACGTTGTATTATGCACCCACAACTCCTTCGACCGCAACGCATTCCGTTCGATCGGCGGAAGGCACCGCGATTTCAACTGCGAAAGAGGTGTCTTCAGCGAACACGGGTTCACCTTCGAGGGTCTCCCTTCCTTCAGCGACGACCGTTACGGAGAGATCCGCGGGACCAACACCATCTACCTCTTTTCGATGGACGGGATCTCCGTCGCATTCTGCGGATGCTTAGGCGATATTCCCATCGACTGGGTCATTGAAAAGATCAAAGGCGTGGACATCCTCTTCGTCCCCGTCGGTGAGCATTGGACCATGCCCGTCTACAAGGTCAATGAGTTCATCAAAAAGGTGGAACCCAAGGTCATCGTACCCACCGACTACCGCATCGGAGGCATAACGCTTCCCTTATCCCCGTTATCCGCATTCACCGATGACATCGATGAAGAATCGATAGTCCATGTGGGAAATGCCGTCGATCTCGAGGCCGACGACCTGAGCGACTTCACCGGTGTCTGGGTCTTCGACCGCTGATCAATACAGGACCAGACCGTCTTCCAGCCTGCCCATCTCGATGGGGGTGGTGGCGTCTCCTACGAGAGCACCCTTGGAATTGGCGATCACACCGGAACCGACGTATTTGGAACCGTGGTTCACAGTGGTCCTCTGCACTTCCTTGACCTTGAGGACCTCTTTGAGGATCTCGATGTCGTCGTCGGAGGCATCGATGCTGCACACGCAGCCGACATTGTTGCATCTGCACACGGAACCGACGATGTTGCAGCCGGCGATGGCGGATCTGACAACCTCAACTCCGAACAGATCTGACAGTTTATCCACCAGATCGTCGGACATCTCGGGGTTCACCACCGCACCGTTGTCATTCACAAGAATATTGTTTCCGGCCGCATTTATGCGGTCGGGAAGCAGGGCGACCGGAAGGAATTTCCTGATCGTTTCCAGCTCCGACTCCTCCGCAAGCCCCGAAACGGCGGCTCCGCGGGAGTTCATGGCGACCAGTGAACCGACGACATGCGATCCGGCCACGGTCGTAAGAACGGGTTTGACCCCCAACGCCTCCTCCAGGTCCTTCAGGAACTGGGGGTCCGCGTCGGGGGAGACGAACGCGAGACTCTCGTTTGCTGTCGCTGATACACCGATGTTGAACGATCCGGCCGTACGCGAGAGTCTCATCGACATCGATATCACTCCGAAAGCGAGACTTCTACAAGTCCGTCGTCGAACTTCACCGCTTTGACGGTGATCTTGCTCGGGGGGTTGCGGATACCGTTCTCCCACAGCTTCTCGTTGACGGATTTGTCGATCCAGACGTGCTCGGCGTCGACCTTCATGTGCCTCATGATGGCCGCCCTGACGTCCTTCACGGCGCGCTCGGTCCTCCTGGAGCGGGGGACCTGTTTTGCTCCCCTGAGGGGGATTACGATAACCCTGGTGACTTCGTCTGCCATATGGATCACTCCTTAAGTTTTCCCATTCTCCAGGAACGCCTCTTGGGGTGCCTGAGGAACTGCCTGTTGGTCCTCATCATGACCCATGCGGGGACACGGCGGTTCTGTTTGATCTTCTTGTTGAGCCTCTCTTTCATTGCCGGGGGCTTAGTACTGGACATTTTATCTCCTCTCTATATGGATCTCTCTCTTCTGAGGGACCATGCTCTGAAGGATCTCTTTCAACATGGGGTCGGTTATGGTTCCCTGGAGTCTGCCGCTCTGGTAGAGTCTGATTACCTGATTCTCCACATTGGCGGCCAGCTGGGGATTCGCCAGCTTGACGTTGGCCAGTCTGTCCCTGGCGTCCGGGTCCATGATCTGCCTGAGGATGGACTGCTTCTGAGCCTCGATCTGTTTGGCCTGTTCCTGCTGCTGGGCCTGCCTCTGCTGGCTCTGCTGCATCTCGGCCATCCTTTTCTGCCTTAACATCTCCAATTCAGGATCTTCTTCCATGCTGAATCCCTTCAGTTCTTCATCGCGTCGGCGACCTCTTTGGCACAGTTGTCGAGAAGACTCTGTCCCTTGGGGGCGATCTTACGTCCCTGTTTGTTCTGAGTCGCTTCGAGGAGGCCTGCGTCCTGGAGCTGTATGAGACATTTCCTGACGATGTTGCGGCTTCCCTTGACCGCCTTGTTGGGCTTGCTGCCCCTGTCGTTGAATCCACCGTACTCTGCGGAGAGCTTGGAGGTTCCCATGGGACCCTTCACGTAGAGCTTCCTGAGGATGGATGCTGCCCTGTTGAACCACCAGTCCTCCTGGACGGGGGCCCTCTCGGTGTGGACACCGGTCTTTGCGAACTCGGCCCACTCCGGAGGCACGATCTTGTCGTTCTCTTTGAGCTTCTCTGCCACTTTGAGGATGAGAGCCTCTGCGGGAACGTCGTAGACTGTTACCATTGTCGATACCTTCTGCCGTTTTGAAGAAAATCTTCGATACGGCTGTATGGCGCGATAGCTGAAGCTGATATAAAAAGATTAGGTAATCCCCCGAATACCTGGAGAGATAATGAAACCACTCCGCAAGTCCGCCTTCCGGTCCCTTGCGGCCTGAGCGAGAAACACGCTCCACGGTGGACCTCAGAAATACGAGATCACAAAACCGTAATTGAGGATAGTCGATTCGGTATATAATCATGACTCAGGTCCCCCGCCTGATGGGGACCTATCAAATACTCTGTTTCATATCTGTCTATAAGGAGAGATGCAGAATGTTCAGACGCAAGAAATCGGTCCACTTGACTCCGCTTCAACAGGGATTGAAAACCGCCGTCAGTCTGAACTATTACAAACTCACTCCGATTCAGGAAGACTCCATCGACCGTATGGATGCCATAGGTCTTCTCGACATCGAGATCGACGGTTCCATAATTCCCACCAAGATGGGTTTCGGTATGATCAGCGGAGCCATAGAAACGAACGAGTTTGCCCCTCCGTTCATAGCAGGATTGTATAATCAATGTGCCAGCGAACCAGAATCACCACCCCAGGCAAAAGGGATCAAAAGGTTCTTCAGACGCAAAACACCACCTGTAAGTGTACATCTCACACCGTTCCAAAGAGGGTTGAAGAAGGCGGTCAGTCTGAACTACTATGATCTCACTGCTCCCCAAATGAAGTCAGTCGACCACCTGAAGAAGATCGGCCTGTTGAAAATTGAGATCAACGGCTCGATCATTCCCACAAAAGCGGCCGAAGGGATAATCGACGGGACCATCGAAACGAATGATAACATGCCTCCGTTCTTGGCAGGATTGATCTAAAATCTACATCTAAGTCTGGGACTATTGCCATTTGACACATTCAAAAGTGACTCATTAAATACTCAGTATGATATCTATTTTCATAGGGATGTAAAATGTTCTTCAGACACAAGGCAACCGAAGCGGTTCACCTCACGCCGCTCCAAAGAGGATTGACAAGAGCTGCTAGTCTGAACTATTTCTGT
>CAVGRR010000084.1:0-6474 GCA_963631655.1 Eggerthellaceae bacterium | reverse complement strand
TTCGAGGTCAAGACCGGAGATACCGTCACATCCGTCGCGGATTCGGCATTCAAAAACATATGCGTGTTCTCTGTGGAGATGGGTGCTTCTGTAAAAACCATCGGAAGTTCCGCCTTCGAAGACTCTTCCCTGGCTTTTGTTACCCTCGGCGGTTCGTTGGAGACCATCGGAAATTCCGCCTTCAAAGACTGCATGGCCCTCAGGGAAGTGGAGATCCCCGGTTCCGTGAAATACATCGGGGCCTACGCATTCAGCACCTGTGCACAGATCTCATCCATCACAATTCCTGATTTGGTCACATTCCTCGGGGAGTATGTTTTCCAGGAATGTTCTTCTCTGACTTCTGTCACCATAGGAAAATCCGTGAACTCGATCGGGGATTCCGCTTTCTACGGCTGCAGAAAACTTGAATCGGTAACGATTCCTGATTCGGTAAAATCAATCGGAGAACTCGCATTCGTCATATGCAAATCCCTTACTTCTCTGGAAATAGGCGACGGTGTGACATCCATCGGCGGAAATGCGTTCAAGGATTGTACTTCTCTCACCACAGTGAAAATAGGCAGTTCGGTGGAGAAGATCGGCGACGGGGCCTTCGATGACACGGTGTTCTGCGATCATGACGGTACGGAACTCGAAAAGACAGTTGAAAACCTTGCAGGATTCACTTTTGAAACCGTCAATGAAAAACTGACCCGGCAGGCCTGTACCATCACCTTCGATTCCGGTGTGGAAAAGATGACAGTGCCGATCGGTGATACCATAGATTACCCTGTGCCGACAAGGACCGGATATGATTTCCTCTATTGGAGCACGGACGGGAAGACGGATGACAGGCCTGTCACCATGCCCGACGGCAACATCTTCCTTATCGCCGTCTGGTCCCCGATTGACTGCACCGTGACCTTCATTTCAGACGGGAAATCGGTCGTTACGACCCAGAGCTACGGGGACAAGGTCGTTCTTCCTGATGATCCGACCAAGGATTCCACGGTCGATACAGTTTACATCTTCGCAGGTTGGAAAGGTTACACCGAGGGCATGACCGTCTCCGGAGATATGACCTTCGAGGCCGAGTTCACCGAAAACGCCCGTCTGTATCGGATCGTGTTCCTGAACGACGACGGTTCCGTCATTTCTGAAGACAATCTTGAATATGGAAAGACGATAACGGCCCCGACAGCGTCGAAATCGTCCACTGCCGAGTATTATTACGAGTTCAGCAAGTGGGTCGATCCAAACGGGGATACGATCACCGTTCCTTCGGCCGTCGAGGCCGATCTTACTGCAAAGGCGGTATATGTTCAGCACAACCAGAGATACACCGTGACCTACAAGGTGAACGGAGTTCAGATAGGGGATCCAGAGACTGCGGAATACGGCTCCACCGTGACCGTCCGCGGACAGTATTCCGAGCCCGGACACACCGTATCACAGTGGAATGTGGATGGAATCACTGTTTCCGACGGAAAATTCATCATGCCTGCGTCGGATGTGGTGTTCAATGCCACATCCACTGTCAATACCTACACCGTGAAATTCACTGTGGATGGGGCGGAATATCACGAAGAGTCCCTGGAATACGGTTCGGTCATCGTCCTTCCGGAAGAACCGACCAAGGAGTCCGTCAGCACGGTCTACACGTTCAAGGGATGGAAAGGATACACCGACGGAATGACCGTCTCCGATGATATCGCCTTCGAAGCGGAATTCAGCGAGAAGGTGCGCACATACACTGTGACCTTCAGGAACTACGACGGTTCCGTGGTGTTTTCGGGTACTCTCGGATACGGTTCAGTGATCACCGCTCCTGCCGATCCTTCGAAACCCTCGGATGTGCAGTATGACTACATCTTCGCCGGGTGGGAGGGATACACCGAGGGTATGACCGTCAGCGGGGAAATGACATTCACCGCCGCCTACACGCCTCAGACACGTTCTTACAATGTGGTGTTCAAGGATTACGACGGTTCTGAGATTGCTTCCTCTACAACGGAATACGGCACCGTAATAACTCTGCCTCAAAATCCCGCAAGGACCTCCGACCAGAAGTATGACTACATTTTCGCAGGTTGGGACGGTTATACCGACGGAATGACCGTCAAAGGCGACGTCACCTTCACTGCAAAATACGACGGCAGCCTGCGTTCCTACACGATCGAGTTCAAAGACTTCGACGGCACGGAACTATCTTCGTCCACTTTGAAGTACGGCTCTTCTATCGAACTTCCCGAGGCACCTACAAGAACCTCCGATGCTCAGTATGACTACTCCTTCAGCAAATGGGATGGCTATTCCGAGGGAATGACCGTATCCGGAGATGCTGTTTTCATTGCCGAGTACGACAGTATTCTGCGTTCATACGCCGTGACTTTCAAGGATTATGACGGTTCTGTTGTATCTTCGGACACTCTTGCATACGGTTCTGTAATCTTGACACCTGCAGATCCTTCAATGGAGTCTGATGTTCAGTATGACTACATTTTCTCGGGATGGAACGGTTATTCTGCAGGTCAGAAGGTCACGGGAACCGTGACCTTCACCGCCACCTACACGCCCGAGGTCCGTTCATACAAAGTGGTCTTCAACGATTACGACGGTTCTGAGATCTCTTCATCTTCAGTGAAATATGGGTCGGTCATTACCCTGCCCGCTCAGCCCGTCAGGGATTCCGATCAGAAGTATGACTACACTTTCGCAGGATGGGGTGGTTACACCGACGGAATGACCGTCAACGGCAATGTAACTTTCACAGCAAAGTACGACGGCAGCCTGCGTTCATATACTGTAAAATTCCAGAATTACGACGGTTCCGAGGTGTCCTCCGAGACACTCGAATATGGTAAGTCTATCGGTCTTCCGGACCAGCCTTCGAGGGGCTCGGACGAGCGGTATAACTACACTTTCAGCAAATGGAAAGGTTACACTCCCGGAATGACCGTCTCCGGTGATGCGGTTTTCACCGCCGAATACGACCTGACTCCGCGCATGTACACTATCATATTCCAAAACTACGACGGTTCCGAACTGTCCTCCGTGACCTTGGCCTATGATACGGTCATCACCCTTCCTTCGGACCCCTCGAAGCCTTCCGATGCGCAGTATGACTACAAATTCTCCGGATGGAACGGTTATTCCGATGGAATGAAGGTCACGAAGAACGTGATATTCGTCGCTTCCTACACGCCCGAGGTCCGTTCGTATAAGGTCATTTTCAACGACTTCGACGGCAGGGAGATCTCTTCATCATCGATGGCATACGGATCCATCATCGCCCCGCCCGAAGAGCCTTCCAGGGCCTCGGACCCGAAGTATGACTACACCTTCTCCTCGTGGGGCGGATACATGGATGGAATGACCGTCAAAGGCGATGTGACATTCACTGCCGCCTACACATTCAGCATCCGTTCATATTCTGTCGTTTTCGTCGATTATGACAGAACCGAATTATCTTCGGACATTCTCGAATACGGCTCCGTCATCGAAGCTCCGGAAGGACCCGTCAGGGCTGAGGATGCGCAGTACACCTATGGATTCAGCGGATGGAAAGGATATACCGAAGGAATGACCGTCTCCGGAGATGCCGTTTTCGTTGCCGAATACAGTACGACACTGCGCACTTATACTGTCGTCTTCAAGGATTACGACGGTTCTGTGATATCTTCTGAAGTCCTTGGATACGGTTCCGAGATCAACGTTCCCGAAGATCCTTCAAGGCCTTCCGACATTGAGTATGACTACACCTTCGCAGGATGGAAAGGTCTCGAAGAGAGTATGAAGGTCACCGGAGACGTCACCTTCACTGCAATTTATACCGAAAAGATACGTTCGTACACCGTCGTCTTCAGGGACTGCGACGGATCCATGATTTCGACTTCGGTACAGGAATATGGTTCTTTGGTAATTCTGCCGGAACAGCCTTCGTGGCCTTCCGATGCTAAGTATGACTACACTTTCTCCGGATGGAGCGGATACATCGACGGTATGAGGGTCATCGGAGACCTCACGTTCACCGCTCAGTACGACTGCAGTGTCCACCCCTACAGTGTCGTGTTCCTGAATCACGACGGTTCGGTCCTCTCTTCATCGTATGCGGGATTCGGTGACGTCATCGCCCTTCCGGAACAGCCCGTCAGGGATGCGGATGCCAAGTATTCCTATGTGTTCACCGGATGGAACGGATATTCTGAAGGAATGAAGGTCTCCGGGGATGTCTCGTTCACCGCGATGTACATCGCGAAGAGCCTTACCGGTTCGGTTTATGTCATAGCGGACAGGGGACATTCCGTCGGGGTCACCCTTGCCGATCTCGAGGTCATCGAAAGGTCCGTTCTGGAGGATGATTCGACCGAACTGATGATCATCGCGGGAGATACGACCGTCACCTTCGATTCCGAGGCACTGAAGGCCCTGAAGATGTACTATACAGAATTGGACATCATGTCCCTTTCGCAAGATTCGCTGAGCGATGCGATGAGGTCGGCGGTGGGTGACAATCCCGTCTACAGCGTCACCTTCGGCACATATACGACGTTCGGCGGGGGAAAGGTCACGGTGACGCTCCCGTATGCTTTATCTGAGGGCAGGGATACGGACGGACTGTCCGTCTGGTGCGTGAAGGATGACGGTACCTATGAGGTCATCCCTTGTACGTATTCGGATGACAGTGTCACTTTCGTGACCCATCATTTTTCAGTGTTTGCGACGGTCTATTCGGAACCTTCGGAGGATGCCGTATCCGTGAATATCGTTCTCCTTGCGGTCGAGATCATCGTTCTGTTCGCTGCGGTCGGGGCAGTTGTCGCGTTCAGACGGAGATGATGCGATAGTGATTTTCAGGGTTCCCAGCTTATATTGGATTTATAATCCAATTTAGCTAACTAATTAACGATTACAAACTCTGTATGATTTCTACATAATGTCTACGACACGGATAAATAATAAACATCGGATTTTTTTATAATCGGCCCTTTTTGATAAAAAGTGGCCCAATGAGAGAGGTATTTTCCGAATACCAAGAAGTGATTGGAGTTATGAAAAGATCCATTTTGTTTGTATTGGTCGCACTGATGTCCGTGTCTGCATTTGCACTGCTGAATGATTCCGACTCGTCGGAATCAGCTGTTTCAGACAGTTCCGGTTCATGTGGCGATAATGTCACATTCGAATTCGAAGCTTCTACCGGAACTCTGACCATAAGCGGTTCCGGGGCGATGTATGATTATTACGAAAATGCACCGTGGTTTCCTTACAGGGGCTCGGTTTTAACCGTCGAGATAGGGGATTCGGTCACGTACATCGGAAACCAGGCGTTCATCTGGTGCGACCACATGACATCCGCGACAATCGGCAATTCTGTCACCTCCATCGGATCATCAGCGTTCTCCTACTGCCACTCTCTTGAATCCGTCAACATCCCTGATTCCGTCACGACCATAGGGTCCTCTGCGTTCTGGGAATGCGGCGCTCTCACCTCGGTTATCATTCCTGATTCCGTCACCACCATCGGGAGTACTGCTTTCCAAGCCTGCGGTTCCCTCAGATCGGTGACCATCGGCAATTCCGTCGAATATATGGGGTACATGGCGTTCGCCGGTTCAGGCATCACTTCTGTGGTCCTCCCGGATTCCCTCAAATCCATCGAAGCCGATATGTTTCTGAACTGCAAGTCCCTCGTATCCGTGACCATCGGGGATTCCGTCACAAAGATCGGAGAGCAATCGTTCCGTTGCTGTTATTCTCTTGAATCCGTGACCATCGGCAGATCCGTCAAAGTGATAGAAGACTATGTGTTCGCCTTCTGTCACTCCCTCACCCACATATACTTCAATGCGGTCTCCTGTCAGGATTTCGACCGTAATTCAGGCATATTCTACGGCGTGAGTACTTCCGAACTTGGTATATCGGTGATTTTCGGAGACTCTG
Organism: Eggerthellaceae bacterium; assembly: GCA_963631655.1. GTDB lineage: Archaea > Thermoplasmatota > Thermoplasmata > Methanomassiliicoccales > Methanomethylophilaceae > Methanomethylophilus. The sequence continues at coordinate 549 of CAVGRR010000084.1, read as the reverse complement.
TCGAGAAGATCCCTTCACACCTGTTCGATGATGTACCGTACCTGAAGGAGGATTCGTCGAAGCTCACTTCTGTGACCATCGGCGATTCGGTCAAGATCATCGGTGCCGGCGCATTCTCCGGCTGTACCTTGCTCCGGTCCGTCACCTTCGGTAAATCTGTCACCACCATTGAAGACGGAGCATTCTCCGGCTGTACCTCCCTCACTTCAATGACCATTCCGGACACTATCACATCCATCGGACCCAATGCGTTTTCCGGCTGTATCGGACTCTCCTCGGTGACTATCCCCGATTCCGTCACATACATCGGAGATCATGCGTTCTCCGGCTGTACCGGACTCACCTCGCTGACCGTAGGCAGATCTGTCACATCCATCGGGGACGGAGCTTTCTCCGGCTGTATCAACCTTACCGAAGTGGACTTCAATGCGGTCTCCTGCAACGATCTTGCCGGAAGTTCCAGGATATTCGACAACGCCGGTACCTCCAAATCAAGTCTGGGCATAATGGTGTGTGTCGGAGAGTCCGTGGAGAGGATCCCAGCCTACC
>CAVGRR010000083.1:0-6614 GCA_963631655.1 Eggerthellaceae bacterium | reverse complement strand
GTGCGGAGAGTTTCTCCTGGTTCATCTGGGAGACCCACTCGGTCTCAAGGTGGACGGCGGGGAATCCTGCAGTGATGGCCCTGTTGAGTGCATCGGTGGAGATGTAGTCAACGTATTCTTTGCGGAGCTTGGCGGGGTCCTTCTCGGTTCCGGGCCTAGGCGCGTAGTTGATCTCAGGGATGACCATTCCGGCACCGATCTGAAGTCCGAATCCCTCAGAAACGGGGTGGATAGCGGTACCCATGACCATGTCGTCTGCAGATTTGTATGCCATTCCAGTGTATTTAATTGAAGTCATTTCAAGCACCTCCAACGATAGAGTCCCACTCTTCGTTGATCTTCTTCCAGTCGTATCCATCGAGCATCTTCTGTGCGATAACGGGGGTCTGGTTCGCTTTCGCGGAGTAGATACCGAGATCGTAGGAAGTTGCGTACTCCCTGTTGACTGCTCCACCGCATCCCATGAGGGGGATGTTGAGTCCTTTCTCTTTCAGGAGCTTTGCTTCTGCGGGGAAGGCGGACATGGTGGTGGTCATAAGAGCGGTTCCGGAGAAGAAGAGGGGCTTGACCTTCTCGACTTCGTCAATGACTTTTGCGACGGGGACGTCACGACCCATGTCGACGACGTTGTATCCGGCGGCTTTCATCATAGCTGCTGCAATGTTCTTTCCGATGTCGTGGGGGTCTCCCTCGGCAGCGTGCATAACGACGGTGGCTTTGGTCTCACGTGCTCCGCCCATTTCTTTCTCGGCCATTTTGATACCGATTTCCATAACTTTGGCGGCGACCATCATGTCAGGAAGATAGTAGATGTGGTCGTTGTAGAGCTTTCCTACTGCGTCGATACCGGGAACGAGACCGTTGTTGATGACCTCGTCGGGCTTGTACTGCTTCATTGCAGCGGTCATAGCGGGCATGACTTCCTTGATCTTCTTGTAAAGAACTGCTTCGGCGACTGCCTTGTAGAGGGGGTCTTTGGGAAGCATCTTTGCTGCTGCCTGTTCGGGAGTCTCGACGACCTGCGTCTTGACATCGTAACGGGTCAGGACTTTGGAAAAGTCTGCCTTGCTGTAGTCAATCATTTGTTTTCCTCCAAACTGAGTTAAACTCAGTGAAGGTGAGAAAATCGAACCACTATTTAATTAGTTGGATGATTATCGGACAAAAAAATGGTAATTATTGCAATAAATTTATATAGGGGCACCTACAAAATTTCATAAGTATATAAATTGAACCTTAGAGTTGGATTGGACGTATATTCTCATTGGTTGTTTTTTAGTCTGTCCGAATTTCCTTTAAAAGTCCCTTTTTCGAGGTTTTTTCAATCGGGATCCTCATTTTATGAGGTGTTTTCCATCAACAGCAATTTTTATTAAGAACAACAAACAGACCGAGTTCAGAAACATATTTTTACATTATGAATGATACGTGGTTTATGCAAGTATACATTCTAGGCGGCTTCCTCGGAAGCGGAAAGACCAGTCTCCTCATGAGACTCGCAACAATGTTCAGTGAAAGAAAAGCAAAGGTCGCCATCGTCGTCAACGAATCCGGAGAGATCGGAGTCGACGGTGCCACCCTCAAGGCACAGGGATACGATGCCATCGAACTCCCGTCCGGTTGCATCTGCTGTTCCCTTTCCGGCACCCTTCAGAGCGCCCTCAAGAACATCAAGAACGACATCGACCCCGATGTGATAATCATCGAACCCACCGGACTCGCACTCCCCCACAAGGTCCAGCAGCTCGTCAGGTTCTCGTGCATCGACGAGGACAAGGACGTCATCGTCGGCATCTGCGACATCCAGAGGTTCAGGGACCTCATCAAGAAGAAAGAGGAGTTCTTCACCCGTCAGATGCAGGGTTCCGAATTTATCCTTATTAATAAATGTGACTTGGCAAAGGAAGGAGAGATCGAGGAGGCCACAGCATGGCTCAATCAGCGCTTCCCCGATAAGCCTGTGATCCCCGTTTCCGTCAAGGAAGGCACCAACCTCGAAAAGGCATACGAGCTGATACAATGAGCGGACACGAAGAGAACTCCATCAAGGAGGCGGGAGGCTGCGCAGCAGGTTTCCGCGGAAAGTTCTACAACTTCAACGCCGACGCAGAGGCCAAACTCGACGCCGCACTCATCACCGTAGGTAAATTCGTTCAGGGCGAGAGCGGATGTCTCCTCGGACACATCAAGGCCGCCGTCATCAACGACAAGGGCGAAGGCATCACCCTCAACCTTATCGACATGGACAACGGTGTCGAACACCACGGTACCATCCCCCGCTCCGACGAGGTCAACTTCGACTTCATGTGCGCTGTCCTTGATGTCGACGAGCATGAGCTCACCCACAAGATGCTCCACGCCATCGACGATTCCGGAATCGATTATTTCATTGACAAAGAGTCTCTGAAACACCACCATCACCACAATCACGAGCACGGAGAAGGCGAATGCGACGATCCGAACTGCGAATGCCACCATCACCACGACCACGACGAGGAAGAATGTGACGATCCGAACTGCGAGTGTCATCACCACCATCACCACGAGCACGGAGAGGGCGAATGCGACGACCCCGACTGCGAATGCCACCACCACGACTTCGCATCGATGATCGACGAGAACGGACATTTCGTCCACCATCACCACCACGATGATGACGAGCACGAGCACCACCACGATCACGAAGAGCACCATCACCACCACGACGATGATGATGACGACGATGACGATGATGACGACCACTGCTGCTGCCACTGCCATTCCGAGGAGAAGAAGGAAGAAAAGCCCGCAAAGAAAGGATTTCTATCCAGATTAAGGAAACATTAAATAGATAATGTTTTCAAAAAGAAATGAAATATTGTTTACGAGGAAAACAATATGACATCTTACGGAATCGCATTGGACATCGGAACAAGCGGGTCCAGGGGTCACGCCGTCGATCTCGAATCGGGCAAGATCCTTTCCACCGTCGTCACGGAATGCCACCCCCTGCCGGGTGCAAACGTGATGGACCACCTCACATTCTGCATAAATATGGGGACCGAGACGGCTCACCGCATCCTGATGGACACCGAGAACAAATTGATCAATTCTTTGGGTATCGACCTTCACAAGGTCGAGAGGGTCAGCATCTGCGGTAACCCTATTCAGCTCTCTCTTTTCCAGGGCATCCCCGTCGACGACCTGGCATTTGCAGGAGAGAACGCGAAGAAAGAAAGAGGGATCGTGGATCAGAAAAGAGATGCGGGAGTGTTCGATGCCGTTGCGGTCGGACTTGACGTTCCCGAAGGCACTCAGCTCTGCGTACCTCCGTCGATCAGACATGAGATCGGTGCCGATGCGTTGGCCATGATGTACAAATCGGGCTTCCTCGAGGACACCCGCAACTGTATGGTCACCGACTACGGAACCAACGCCGAGATGGCACTCAAAGTGGGCGACGACATCTACACCGGATCCGCCGCCGCAGGTCCCGCCATGGAAGGACAGTCCATCAAATGCGGTATGCTCGCAGGGCCCGGAGCGATCTCCGACCTCGAATATGATTTCGGATGGGTCTGCAAGGTCCTTGATGAGAACATCACCCCTCAGAACGGAGACAAGATCGATTTCAATCTCGAAAAGATGACCGACACCGGTGCAATGCACGGAAAGGCCACCGGTATCACCGGTACCGGTGTCATCGCCGCCGTCGCGGTCGCCCAGTACGACCACATCTGGAAGAAGGGCAAACTGACCACCAGCGACGGAATGATGCACATGCAGGACGGCGTCGCCATCGATTCCCATGATATCAGCGAGGCCGCCAAGGCCATTGGTGCCATGAGGGCCGGACACTTCTGTCTCCTCGAACACGCAGGAATCAAATTCTCTGACATGAACGTCATGTACATGTGCGGTGCATCCGGAACCTATGTCGATGCGATGAAGGCAAGGGACGTCGGACTCATTCCGCCCACCTCCACCGAGATCTACCAGTACGGTAACACTTCTCTGTCAATGGCAACGGACATCCTCAGGGACCCGTCGCTCCTCGACAAACTCCAGGGCATCGCCGACAGCATCCGCGCGAACCACATCATGTTCGCCAAGGACCCCATCTTCTCGCAGATCTACATGCAGGAGCTCGCCTACTGGGACGAGGGAATGTCCCTTGCCGAGTACAACGAGAACAATGCCATGGAAGGCATCCAGGAACTCCCCAAGCCCCGCGGACGCGCTAACGTCCACCGTGTTGCCACCAGGGATATCCAGGACCTCGGAGAGAGGGGACTTACCATCATCCACAACATCGGAACCCAGCTCGTGGGCAGGATGGAAGGATGCACGGGCTGCGGAAAGTGTGTGAAGGAATGTCCCGAACACGCGCTTTCCATCTCTGACGACAAACTGCTCACGGTACAGACCAAGAACTGTCTCGGTACCGCCTGCTACAGGTGTCAGATGAGCTGCCCTCAGAAGGTCTACAAGTACGACACTTTGAAACTCGTTCAGTGAAACTTTTCGGGGGTCACTCCCCCGATTTATTATATCTGATGTGCATCAGTCGGCCATGGGCCATTTCGGTACCGACCGTCGCCGCACGAAGTACATCGATTCTTCAGTAGATCAGTTCGGAAGGGCATTTCTGGAGGTCTTTCCGTTCTCTGAAGGCAAAGGTGCCGTGAGGGACAGGTCCGGAGCTTATTACATCGGGACCGACGGAAAGCCCTGTTTCAAGGATAAATTCGTTAAAGCGTATCCTTTCGTTGACGGGATCGCCGCGGTATGCGATGAATTGGGAATGTTCCACATCGATTCAGAGGGAAAACAGCTCTATTCCCGCAGGTTCGGATGGGTCTCCGATTTCCAAGAGGGGTTGTGTGCGGTCCGCTATCGCAACGCAAAATGGACGTATATCGACATGAGCGGAACCCCGTGGGAAAAGAATTACAGGTACTGTTCCGATTTCCGTGACGGATCTGCATTCGTGATCGATGACAGCGGTTGCTACCACATCGATAAGTCTAGGAATCCGTTGTACACTGAGCGTTTCGACCTCTGCCGTAATTTCGAACACGGTCTCGCCCCAGTCATGAGGAACGGTCTCTGGCACCTTATAGATATCAAAGGAAACTGTGTTACAGAAGACCTCGACCGCATCGACGAAGGCCGCAACGGTCTGTTCACAGCAGTAAAAGGCGATGATTTCGGTTACATCGCATCCGACATGACCTTCAGAAAACTGTTCAGACTTACCGATCCGGATAAGACATTGCCTCTTCCCTCATGGGTCGAGGATATCAAGGACCGCGACTGGGATTCCTGCGTGGTGTTTGCGAGACATGCGGAGAGGTTCACCCATTTCCTCTGCAACTGCAACACGATCACCTATTCCGACATCACCTCCGGAGGACAGGATTTCTCGAGAAGGATCGGAAAGGAGCTTGCAGAATTCAAAGACAGGAGAGTGCACGGCCGCTGCAGTTCAAGTCAGAGGTGCGTCACGACCGCAAACTGCATCATCGGGGCCATGGGCGCATCCTCGGAAATCGAGATCCGTCCCGAGATAGGTCCTTTGGGAACAGCATTCTTCACCGGTGACGAACTGAAGGAAAGAACGGGCCGTTCCACCAGTGTGCTCTGTGTCGATCATCTGATGGGACAATGTTTCTACGGGTGGCGTCCGAACTCGGAGATCCGCACAAATCTGTACAAAATGATCAGGGAATTCCTGGAAGAGGAGGATTCCCTCACTTTCTGCATCAATCACGATGTTTATGTGATCCCCGCTATCGCATACATCACAGGTGTTTTCCCTCGCGACAAATGGATCGATTACTGCGGCGGCATCCTTTTCATGAGGAAAGGGGACCGTTGTTTCGCTGTGTATTCAGGTATCGAATATCCGATGGAAGAGAATGGTCCCTGCTCCATCGATACCGAAAAAACCAGTTCGGACCGTGAGATGGAACTTCCTGCCATCGAAAACAGCACTTCCTGGGACTGGCAGTCCGCCGAGGATATCGCATGGATCGGGGATGAAACAGATACTGCAAGGGCTGTCTGCGACCGTAACGGCAGATTCTTCTTCGGCAGGAACGACGGATATCTCCTTACAAGCCGTATGTTCTCTTTTGCAGGAGATTTCAGTGAACAGATCGCTCCGGTCTACGAAGAGGGCAAAGGTGCCACGTTCATCACCGATTTCGGTGACGTCCTGCACAACAGGTGGTTCATAGAATGCCGGGAGTTCGGCGAAGGTATCTCTCCGGTCAGGGATTCTGCGGGTTGGCATTACGCGGATGTGGACGGAAAGTTAGTCTTCAAAGAGGCATATCAGCTCTGCGATCCCGTCCGTCACGGCGAATCTTTGGTGATGAAAGACAATGTCCTTTTCATCAGGTCCCGCGACGGAACTATGCTGAAAATCTGATTGATCATCTGTCTGAACCTATTTATGTCACTTTATTCGGCATTTTTAATTCCGGATTTTTACGAAGTGAGTCGGTGATTCATACTAGTATATTTTTGTAATTTATTGTAGTTAATACAATATTATTAAAGATTGATTGTATTAATTAATTAGTTTAGAACTTATTTTGAAATATAATATTAAAATTTCTTTATTTATA
>CAVGRR010000082.1:0-6791 GCA_963631655.1 Eggerthellaceae bacterium | reverse complement strand
ATGTTTTTGAGCTTCATGAAAGGATATACCCACCTCCTTCAAAACGTGAAGGGCCGAAGAATACTGCTCAGCTCGCCCGTCACTCATCAATGATCAGCTCAATAAACGATCATCATCGCAGCAGGTTCCGATTGTGCCCGTATGATAAAAGGGTAGCGTAGGCCGGATGGTGTCTCATTCTGAGGGCCGGTATGTCTTCGGACCCGTTTTTTGTACGGCATATGACGTACGAATTCTTTCTCCAGAACATACGATTTATGTTCAGATAATACCGTATGTTACGAATTCGGGAAAATGATTACTCGTGACACACGTTTTTGGAAAAGATATCCTTGCATGGCTCAGGCCGGAAAACGGGTAAATCCGAAATCACCGATTGTTAATTATGGGCATCAAAGACGCGATCGTCGAAGTAATCCGCAACAATCTGAAAAGGTCGGCACTAGTTCTGGTGGCGGCAGCTGTTTCTCTGGCGATCTCGATATTCTTCGGAAGCAGATGCCCGATAGACCCTGCATGGATCGCGATCATCCTCTGCGGAGTGCCCATAGTTTACGATGCGGTCACGGGGCTGGTATTCAGGCACGATATCAAAGCCGATGTGCTGGTGGCCGTGGCGATCATCGCGTCGATTCTGATGGAGGAATGGTTTGCCGCGGGAGAGGTTGCATTCATTATGGAGCTGGGCGGATTCCTTGAGGACCTGTCGGCGGATCGGTCCCGCGCAGGCATCGAAAAACTCATCAGCATGATCCCCTCCGAAGCCCGTGTTGTGGCCGGGGACAAAGAGGAACTTCGGGACGCTGGGTCTGTTAAGATCGGAAGCACTGTGCGTGTCCTTCCGGGAGAGACGGTTCCGTTGGACGGCATCGTGATCTCGGGAAACAGTTCCGTGGATCAATCCTCTCTGACCGGAGAATCCGTACCTGTTGAAAAAAGGGTTGGTGACGAGGTGTACAGCGGAACTGTGAACCAGCTCGGATATTTCGATATGAATGTTACTCGTGAGGCCAAGGACTCCTCCTTCCAGAAACTTGCGGAAATGGTGGAGAGCACCGATGCCCAGAAGACCGAGCTCGTGAAGATCGCCGATAAATGGGCGACATATCTGGTCGCAGCGGTTTTCGTTATCGCCGCGTTGACATATCTCTTTACAAAGGAAGTCTCCAGAGCACTTACTGTGATGGTCGTCTTCTGCCCCTGTGCTTTCATCCTCGCAACCCCCACAGCGATCGTTGCGGCGATCGGAAACCTGTCGAGACACGGGATCCTTGTGAGGGACGGGGATGCGATCGAAAAGATGTTCCAGACAGACAGAATCGTCTTTGACAAGACCGGCACCCTCACGGAAGGAAAGCCATCGGTCGAGAAGATCATCGCTGCTGAAGGGGTGTCGGAAAACGAGCTTCTGATGTACGCCGGTGCTACCGAAAAGGCCTCTGAACACCCTTATGCCAAAGCGATCCTCGCGGCCTGTGGGAATATGTCCCTTCCTTCCGTATCGGACGTCAGGGTATCCGTGGGCGGAGGGATCCGTGCCGTCGTGAACGGAAAGGAAATAGCTGTCGGAAACGCGGAATTCACAGGTGCTGGCACATATAGGTACGAAGGTTCGCTGACGGCAGTTTACGTGACCGCTGATTCTGAATATCTCGGAACGCTCTGCATCGGGGACAGGCTCAGGGAGCACACCAAAGATGCGGTCGAATCGGTGAACGGTTCAGGCTGCAGCTGCATCATGATGACCGGTGATTCCGAGAATGCAGCAAAGGCCGCAGCGGAATCCGCAGGCATCACCGAATATATCTCCGGATGCAGGCCGGAGACCAAACTTGAGAACATCCGGAAACTCCAGGACGAAGGTCATACCGTTTGCATGATCGGGGACGGCATTAACGATGCACCTTCGCTGAAAGCGGCCGATGTGGGAATCGCGATGGGTTCCACAGGCAGCGGAATAACGGTCGGGATCGCGGATATGGTGATCACAGGCGACGAGATAGGAAAACTCCCCCATCTCCGGTTCATATCGAAAAAGACCGTTTCCCGCATAAAGATCAACATAACCTTCGGAATGTCCTGGAATGCGATGGCATTGGTCCTTGCGATAACAGGAACAGTCGGGGCCGTCGCAGGTGCGGTGATCCACAATGTCGGTTCGGTCGCCGTTGTGGTCAGTTCGTTCCTTCTGCTTTCGGCTGAAATGAAAAAGCGGCCGTGACCGCAGAAGGTTCATTTCTTTATGCGGTCGATCTGTATGTCTCCGTAACCGCAGTTGCGGATGAATTCCGCGGAGGATACCGCACTGTCGGTCAGGACCGGGTCGCAGAACAGAAGGACATCCTGACCTTCTGTACAGGCAGCGGTGCAGCTCTCGGGCGCATTGTACATGAAATCGATCTTCTTCACCGAGTGTTCCTGAGCGTGTCTCGCTGACATCCCGTACACCCCTGACGGAATGTTCTGCAGTCCGCACTCCTCCGCGATAGCGTTCAGATCCGAGTTCGGGCCCACCTCAGCTATATGGAGGGTTCCGAATTTTTCGATCGATCCTGCAGCTATCTTTGCCGTCATCTGGGACAGTGTTCTCGGATAGGATTTTTCATTCTCTTTCCGGTCGGAAAATCCTTCGTTCAGAAGGAATGTCTTGGGGGGAAGCAGGCCTGCAAGGTACACTCCGGTCCTGTCGGAGTAGAATTCCTCAGGCCTTCCGGAATACACGCATTTTCCTCCGCGCATCACATGGACCTCATCGGTCCACTGATAGGTCAGGTCCGTGTCGTGGGAGGACATGATGATAGTCACTCCGGTCTGATGCAGCTGCTCGGCGATCTCCATCACTTCGCAGGCCATTTGGGGATCGAGTCCGGCCGTCGGTTCGTCCATGATGAGGACCTTCGGCTTCATCGCCAGGACTCCGGCGAGGGTGATCCTCTTCCTCTGTCCGTAAGACAGTTTCATAGTCGGGGTCTTTTTGAATTCGGTCATGCCGACCGCGAAAAGGGCATCATCGACGCGTTTTTCAATCTCGTCCCTAGGAAGTTTCATGTTGGACGGACCGAAGGCGACATCCTGTTCGACATACGGTTTGAACAGCATGTCATTAGGGTTCTGGAACAGCACCGAGACCTCGGAACGCATTTTGATTATGCCTTTGTGCCTGTATGAAACAGGCTCGCCGTTGAACAGTACTTGTCCTTCCTCCGGTTTGTACAGCGCGTTCAGAACACCGAACAGTGTCGATTTCCCTGCACCGTTCGCACCCAATATTGCGGCCCTCACTCCCTTTCCGATCTTGAGGGAGACGTCATCCAGGACCTTGGGACCTTTGCGGGAGTAACGGTAGGTCACGTGCTCCGCTTCCAGGACATGATCGTTCAGTGTATCTCCTCCATGACGACATCCGTACCGAACTGTTTCAGGATCTCTGCCTGCTCTTTCACGGTTTTATCGAAGATACTGTCGTAGAACAGGACGGAATCCCTGCCGAGAACCACCTCGGTGAAACAGGACTCTATTCCGCTGAAATAGAAGTCGATCCTCTTTCCCGAAAGGCCGTAACGTGCATCGGGTCCGCAGACACCGACCTTCGTATCCGGGCCTGCGTTTTTGACCGCGGTTTCGTACAATTCCGAAAGTTCTTCGCCTTCACACGGGACACAGAAAAGTGTTCCTGGCACATTGCCGCTTTTTTCGAATTTCGCCAGGAATGAACACAGGTTGCGGGGGTACGGATCTTCGGGAGTGCCGGTTATGTGCGAGATCTCTTGATTCATGCTGTAGATGGAAGGTGGGAGGAGTCCGCAGTGCATGACGTCCTCCGTACGGCTGTAAAACGCCTCCGGCGTACCGCGGAATACATTGCGTCCGCTGCAGATGGCACAGACGCTTTCAGCCCATCCGTATGCAAGATCCACGTCGTGGGTGGAGATGATGACCGTGACACCTTCAAGATACAGTTTTTCTGCTAGTTCCATCACTTCTGCGGAGGCCTGCGGGTCCAGACCTGCGGTCGGTTCGTCCATGATCATGACCTTCGGTCTGCATGCGAGTGCTCCGGCGATGGCGATCCGCTTCCTCTGACCTCCTGAAAGCTGCTGGAGGGGGCGGTTGCGGTATTCGCTCATCCTCACATCGCGGAGTGCCTTTTCGATCCTTGTTTCGATCTCGTCCCTGTCGATCCCGAGGTTCAGCGGCCCGAAGGCGACATCCTCCTCCACCAGGGAACAGAACATCTGTTCATCGGGATTCTGAAGGACGACGGCGATGTCGGAACGTACCGCGGTCAGTCCCTCTTTGGTGTATTCGATCGGTTTTCCCCTGTAGAGCACTTCTCCTTCCTGAGGTTTGTACACTCCCGCAAGGGTGTTGAAAAGTGTCGTCTTGCCTGCTCCGTTGGCCCCGAGGGCCGCTGTGCGTTCTCCTTCCTCAACCGAGAAATCGAAATGTTCCAGCACGTTGGGAAGACCTGGGTGGTGGCAGAAACTCACGTCTTTAAGTTCGAAGATGCCTGTCATTTCACCACCCGAGATACGGTGCGAACACCGAGTGCATATCGATCCATCCTGCCGAGTATTTTCCGAAGATGAAGAGCAGTACGGCAGGGACGATAATGACGAACGCCCACTTCAGGGACATGTTCTTCGGAGGCCTGTACACGGGAAAATAACCCTGGTAGTTCCTGCAGGCCAATGCGGCCTCTGATTTCTCCGCAAGTTCCAGAGAGAAGATGAACGTGCCGGCCATGGCTCCTCCATAGGACCTCATGGCGTTCAGGGCACCGTTGTATCCGAGACGGCACTGTGCCGCGTTGAGCATGACCATGAACCTCTCGAGCAGAAGGAACGCATACCTGTAGATCAGGACGATAAGTTCCGTGATCTCCTTGGGGCATTTCACGGTGCGCAGTGCCTGTGCCAGATGCGGGATCGGAGTGGAACTCGCGAACGAAAGCATGAGCGTCACGCCTGCGATCGCCCTGAAGAAGATCAGCCAGGCCTTGTTGAAACTCTGAACGGTCATGTGGATGTCGAACCAGAGGATGCTGCCGTCCCACAGTGCGGGATCGTTCTTGTCTCCCATGATCGAGATCATTCCGCTTCCTAAGACCATGATAAGGATTGCCTCCGCAATCGCCAGTCCGAGTATGGACGGGATCTTGAAAGAGGTGGAATAGGCCATGAGTACAAGGCCTATGCAGAATGTGACAAGGGGCACTGCGATGCTGTCTGAAATAAGCCCTATGATCAACAGTGCCAGAACAAAAAACAGTTTGCCGAGAGGAGCCCATCCGACCATCCTCGAACTGTACGCGAGTTCGTCCATTTCGGTCTGTTCGGACATCGGGCCTCTCCGGGTTCACTTCTTATCTTCTTCCTTTTTGGAAGAAGATTTCAGTTTTCTCTGTGCGTTGGTGTATCCGATGAAATACCCGATGATTATCGCACCGATCGCGGCCTGTACCGCGAACAGCAGAGATTCGGTCTCGCCGGGAAGTTCGAATCCGATCAACGCGAACAGGTCCTCGGTCCACGGGGTGTATCCATGGTCTTCCGCGGTCTGTCCTCCTGCATCGTCGGAACCTCCGAAATCTCCGCTGACGGTCGCCAATGTGGCGATGCAGAGCACGGCGATGACCGCGACGCATCCGAGGTACAGTTTCTGATTTCCTGACAGTGCCATCTCATTCCTCCTTGGCGAACGGGTTGATCCTGTTCGTATCGGCGATACCGAAGAGGTCGGGCCTGGCGGTGTAGAGGTACTGCGTGAACATGGCCAGGATGATTCCTTCGATAAGTGCCAGAGGCACCTGGGTGACCGCATACACGGACATGAAATCTATGAAACTCGACATGAAGTCCGCACCGCTCGCGGTCATGACGTTGAGGGTCATCTGGATGGCGGTTACGACGTAAGTGATGAGGTCTGCAAAGAATGCTGCTACGAGCATCGACGGGAAGACACCGAAGTTCGCTTTCCTGAGGATCTTCCAGAAACACAGGCCGACAAGAGGTCCGATGATACCCATCGAGACACAGTTCGCCCCGAGGGTGGTGAATCCTCCGTGGGCGATGAGAAGGGCCTGGAAGATCAGAACGATGGTGGAGAGGACTGAACAAACACCGACTCCGTAGAACACGGCCGCAATGGCGGTTCCGGTCGGATGCGCGCTCGATCCGGTCACGGACGGAAGCTTCAGCGATGAGATGAGAAAAATAAACGCTCCCGAAAGTGCGACGATCATTTTCTGGTCAGGATGATCTCTGAGGATTTGACGCAGTTTTCTGACCCCGACGACAAAAAACGGGATCATGACTATGAACCATACGACACACCATATCGGGTCCAGGTATCCTTCCATAATATGCATCTATCAGTCTCCTTTTTTCACAGGACGGCGGTATTGTCCTACGTTTGTACACCTACATTGCATGTGTCATATAAACTATTAGCACTATCATCCAACTAAAATTTCTATTTATTAGTTATACCTAAATTCCAGATGATTGTTTAATTGAAGCATAATCCTTGTATTTTCTCAACAGATACTGAAAACAGGACGGGAATTTGGACGGAATTTTTGTCCATCTCAATGAAAAAGAGGGTTCTGTTCCGTTCGGGTTTCTGGAATAATCTTGAGTTGTGCAGTCTCGTGTGCGCGCGAATAAGCGCATACGCATGCGAGGGTCAAACGACTCATTTTTTAAGGGTCAAGTGAAGTCGGCCGAATCAGATAAAAACAGAAAGCGTCCTGAAGTTGTTCATGCAACAAACCACATTCAGGACAAATA
>CAVGRR010000081.1:0-6815 GCA_963631655.1 Eggerthellaceae bacterium | reverse complement strand
ATCCTGCCCTTGATATCCACAATAGGACTCACATCGCACGGATCCACTTTCCTCATTGCAGCCAAATAAAGAGACACATAATCCCCGAACATCACCGCATACAGGTTCTTCTCTAAAACAGAATCTCCTTTCACCGTCAGCGTGTGCAGACATATCGACCTGCTGTCCAGAAGGTCCTTCGACGCCTTTATGATATCATCTATTTTATCCAAAGATCTGTCTTTCATTATCAGGATCGAATACTCCTTACGGAAGGGATCGTCATACCATCCCACGATCTCATTGTGATTGAACTCCGGAAGCTCCCCCGAGAACGCTATCACCTTGGAGTTCTCGTTCAGCTGCGTCTTCATCCTCAGCGAAGCGACGGAAAGGTCCGGGGCCCCGTAGATCACCGGCACCTTGCCCGAAAGGTGTTCCGCGACCTCTCTGGCATAGGAATCCTCGGCCTCGAACTCGTCCCGGTATTGTATGAGTCTGGGGACCATCTCCGACAGGGAGGATGTCATATCCACGCCTCCCGCGTCCCCTATGACCTTTCCCAATAATCCTACGAACCATCCGATGGCCGAACGGGGCTGGATCCTGTCGCCTCCGATCTTCAGGATGATGTTTTTGTTTTCGATGGACATAGCCTCAAGTTTTCCGCCGCCGGTGACGGCGACGACATCCAATCCCGCGTCTATCGCCTGAGAATATAATTCCAGGGTCTCGTAGGTGTTGCCTGAATACGAACACGCCACGAACAGTGTGTCCTTATCGGCCCAGGCGGGGAGCGCCATGGTCTTAGCTACAATGACAGGCACCCTGGAGGCGTAATACATGGAATTCGCCAGGAGGGCCCCGCCGATGGCGGAGGCACCCATGCCGCAGATCAGGATGTTGGAATATTTTCTCTTGATTCCGGTGTCTGTCCTGAGTGCGGTGTCAAGGTCGTCGGCGATGCCGCGGATCTCTCTGTGCATCTGGTTGAGGGATTCGGTCTCGAATTTCAAAGTGATCATTCCGTTGGTTTTTTTGTTGTTCGGGATATCCGGTGCGGGTCTTTGGATCGGTTTTGTTCATAATATGTCCGTTCCGGATCCTTTCACTAGAGTAGGGAGATGGCTGTAGGATATATAATATGTCCTTTCGGAGTGTTATTGGGTACGTGTATTAGTGTTACGGGGGGGGGGGATTTTGGGTGTCTGGCACATTGGATTTTTGATGGGTTTTGGGTTGATGGGTGTTATGAGGTGGGTTTTGGATGTCTGGCACTGTTGGATTTCGGGGGTTGAGTAACACGAATTGATATAATCGTGTTACTTAGTTGAGTTATGTTAAGTTTTTGGGATCGGATGGGGCCTTCCGGCCCTCCGGGCCGAAGGCCCAGAGGGGGTGAAGATGGGACTTGGTTATGAGTAACACGAATTGCATCATACGTGTTACGTCGTTACATGATTTTGGATGTCTGGCACATTGCCCTTCCGCCCTCCGGGCCCGAAGGGCCCCTGAGGGCGGAAGGATCTCGTTAGACCACCAATGCTCTCAAAGCCTGTTTTGTACTGTGATCTCAAATGTGCCAGATACTCATTTCTGTCCTGACGAGTATTACGAATCTATCAATTCGTGTTACTTATTTTCACCGTTCCACACATTCCACATCAACAGACAACCCCTTCAGAATACCATGTTAGCGTTATCAATAAATAGTGAACATCACATTAATCTGCGTTGGGTTCCGTTCCGACTCTCTCCGAATATTTAAAGCGGGGGGGGGGAGAACGGGTTTTTCCGTTCCGCAGATGTACTCAAAACATCTGCAGGGGCCCTATCGAGGGCTCCGTATGTATATCTATCCCGGGAATGGAAATCGGTCTTTGTACTATACTTGTTCTTTCCGTCCTTCATTCCTGTTTTCGTTAGGATATGGTCATACCGGGTCTTCTCATCTGAGGTTGTTTTCATGAAAAGATCACTTCTGTTTATCGTCGCCGCCCTGGTGTGCGTGTCGGCGTATGTGCTGTTTGATGATTCCGATGATGTCAATGCAGACCTCACCGACTGTTCCGGCGAATGCGGCACCGGGGTCACCTATGAATTTGTGGCTTCTACCAGCACTTTGACCATCAGCGGGTCCGGAGCAATGACCGATTACCCGAGTAACACCGCACCGTGGTATTCTAATCACGAATCTATTGACAAGATCATTATCGGGGATTCCATCACACACATCGGTGATTATGCTTTCTACGGCACCATCCATGCCACGTCTGTGACGATAGGTGAAGCTGTCACCTCTATCGGAAAAGAGGCTTTCTCTTACTGTGAATCTCTCACATCCATCGATGTTCCCGATTCGGTCACCACTATCGGAGCAGGTGCATTCGGCGATTGTACCGCTCTCACTTCGGTGACCATTTCCGCTTCTGTAACCTCCATCGGCGAAATGGCGTTCGGTTTTACCACCTCTTTGAAATCATTCACTGTCGCAGCGGATAATCCCAAATACTGTTCTGACGGCGTCGCTTTATTTGACAAGGATAAGACCGAACTGATCCAATTTCCGTCAGCTTCGGGTAGGTCTGTCGTGACCCAGGATTCCTCAGATGCCGATGCATATGTGCTTCCGTCGACCGTCAGTACCGTCGATATGTTGGCATTCGCTTTCAACTCCGACCTTAAAACCGTGAAATTCACCGAGGTCCAGACCATCGGTTACGGTGCCTTCGGAATGTGTGCGAATTTGGAATCGATCGATCTCGGTCCGGTCGCTTCTATCGGAGAGGAGGCTTTCGTATACTGTTCCTCTCTGAAAACCATCTCGGTCGATCAGGACAATGCGGATTACTGTTCCGACGGGGCCCTGTTCGATAAGGACAAGACCACGCTCATACTGTATCCTGTCGGCAGCACTGCAGAATCTTACCGGGTCCCGTCGACCGTCACGGCCATCGGATCCTACGCATTCTCCGGCTGTGCATCGATCACTTCGGTCATCATTCCCGATTCCGTCAAAACCCTCGGAAATTACGTGTTCTCAAACTGTACTTCACTCAGATCTCTGGATACCCCCGATTCTGTCACGGCCGTGGGAGATTGTGCTTTCCTTGAATGCACCTCCCTTACATCCGTGACTTTCGGCAATTCGGTCAAAACCATCGGTGAATCCGTGTTTGAGGGGTGTTCCGCCCTCACTTCAGTGACAATCCCCGATTCTGTGACATCCATCAGCGATCATGCCTTCCCCAGCACCACATTCTATGATATGGATGGAACGACAGTGCTTTCACAGACCGCTGAGAAATTGAAAGGGTCATTGTTCAAAGGAACCGCCAGCAAGATGGTGAAGCAGGAGACCTTCAAGGTGACCTTCGTCTTCGCCGACGGTTCGGAATCTGTAATCAAATTATGCGCCAAGGGGGACAGCACCGTCAGTGAACCTGCGAATTCCGAGATCACCGGTTACTCCTGCACCTGGCCCGAGTACACCCTCAACGATACCGATCTAACTGTGAATGAGGTAAAGACTCAGAACAAGTGCGGAGACAATCTCACCTGGAGTTTCGATTCGGCAACCGGAACCCTCACCATCAGCGGGTCTGGAGCTATGACCGATTACCAGAGTAACACCCCACCATGGTATTCGTACAAAGACTACATAAAGAAAGTTATCATCGGTGATTCCGTCACATCCGTCGGAAATGATGCATTTGCATATACTGGACCGAATACCGCATATACTGGACTGACTGCCGTGACCATCGGCAAGTCTGTCACATATATCGGGTCCGGTGCGTTCGACGGCTGTACCTCCCTCGCCTCCGTCACCATCCCCGATTCGGTCACCTCGATCGGCGGAGGCGCGTTCCAGGACTGTACCGCCCTTACTTCTGTCGTCATAGGTGATTCTGTCAGATCTTTCGGACAACAGGCGTTCTGCGGCTGTACCGCACTTACCTCTGTCAAATTCGGTAATTCTCTCGAATCGATAGGGACTTATGCGTTTGAAGGCTGTAGTTCCCTCACATCAGTTACAATCCCGAACTCGGTCACCTCCATCTTATATCGTGCGTTCACGTACTGTTCCAGTCTTGCCGAGGTCACTATTCCGAACTCTGTCCAGTCTATCGGGGATGATGCGTTCCACGGTTGTACCTCCCTGACATCCATCACTATTCCGGATTCCGTCACGACTATCGGAAAAGATGTGTTCAAGGGTTGCACATCGCTTGTCGAAGTGAATTTCAACGCCGTCTCCTGTGCTGATCTTTCCGAGGATTCAGGTGCGTTTTACGACGTCGGCACTTCTGAGAAAGGGTGGGTTGCACAATTCGGAGATTCCGTGGAGAAGATCCCCGCATACCTGTTCTACGACTGCAGTCACCTTGTTTCTGTCACCATTTCGGATTCTGTTAGCACTATCGGTGACGGTGCGTTCATGTGTTGTACTTCCCTCAAATCCGTTACTATTCCGGATTCCGTCACTACTATCGGAAAAGAAGCATTCGCCGACTGTACGCCCCTCACCTCCATCGCCATTCCGAGTTCTGTTACATCGATCGGAAGCGGTGCGTTCAACTACTGTACCTCACTTACAGCGATAACTGTTGATGAGATCAATGCAAGTTATTGTTCCGAAGACGGCGTGCTTTTCAATAAAGACAAGTCCGAACTGATCCTGTATCCCGAAGGCAAGGCCGGTGATTCGTACGTTATTCCGGATTCAGTTGCATCTATCGCAGATCTTGCGTTTTTCAATTGTGTCTCCCTTGCTTCTGTAACTCTCCCGGAATCCATCACCTCCCTCGGAATCGGTGTGTTCGCCGGATGCACATCCCTCACCTCAGTTGTCATCCCGGATTCCGTCACCTCCCTCGGAATCGGTGTGTTCGCCGGATGCACATCCCTCACCTCAGTTGTCATCCCGGATTCCGTCACCTCCATCGAATCCGAGGCGTTCAGTGGCATCACATTCTATGATACGGACGGGACCGAAAAGCTGGATGCGACATCTGCGAATCTGGCAGGATCCATCTTCAAAGGAACCGCCGACAAGATGGTGAAGCAGGAGACCTTCAAGGTGACCTTCGTCTTTGCCGATGAGTCGAAGACCGTCAGGCTGTGTGCCAAGGGAGACACCTCCGTCGATGAACCCGCCAATTCAGAGATCACCGGTTACACCTGCACCTGGCCCGAGTACACACTCAATGACGCCGATCTAACTGTGGAAGAGGTTAAGACCTCCCTGAAATGCGGTGACAATGCGTTATACAGTTTCGATTCAGAAACCGGAACCCTCACCGTCAGCGGAACCGGTGCGATGTACGATTTCGAAGCCGGTCTTGCTCCCTGGTACTCGCTCAAAGACTCCATCAATAATGTGGTCATCAAAGATTCTGTCACATCCGTCGGAAACTATGCGTTCTACAGCTGTTCCTCTCTCAAGTCCGTGAACCTGTCCGCAAGCGTGACATCCCTCGGGAAATACGCATTCGGAAGCTGCGAATCCCTGAAGTCGTTCACCGTCGATGCAGAGAACACAGCCTTCAGTTCCGCTGACGGCGTCCTTTTCGACAAGAACAAGACCAAACTGGTCCTGTATCCTGCAGGCAAGACCGACAGGACAAAGATCGTTCAGGGCTCTGCGGACGCAGGGGATGACACTTTCGTCATCCCCGACTCGGTCACGTCGATCGGTGATACGGCATTCAGCGGGAACACTTCGATCAAGACCGTGAAACTCACAAATGTCAGGTCTATCGGCACACAGGCCTTTGTCATACCCTCTCTGGAATCCATCGATCTCGGCTCGGCCGAATCCATCGGATGGGAGGCTTTCGTGATGTGCGAGTCCCTCACATCAATCGTCATTCCCGCCTCGATCGCATCCATAGGCGAATGTGCATTCGCCGGATGTATGGCACTAGTATCAATAACCGTCGATCCGGATAATCAGAAATACTGCTCGGTCGACGGTGTTCTCTTCGATAAAGACAAGACCGTTCTTATCCAGTATCCTGTGGCCAAGGCAGGCGATTCATATTCTGTCCCGGCCACTGTCAGAACGATCGGGACATATGCTTTCTCCTGTTCGGCCTTGAAAATTGTGGATCTCAGCTCGGTCGAATCCATCAAAGAGCGTGCATTCGAAGATTGTACCTCACTCAATACTCTGACCATTCCCGATTCCGTCACCGCTGTCGGTGATAATGCATTCGCGGTCTGCACAGCCCTTACCTCTGTGACGATATACAATTCTGTCACATCCCTTGAGAAGTATGCGTTTTACTGCATCACATTCTACGATACCGATGGTACGACCGAATTGGATGTGAACATAGACAATCTGAAAGGGTCCATCTTCAAAGGAACCGCCGACAAGATGGTGAAACAGAAGACCTGCACTGCAACCTTCGAATTCGCTGATGGAAAGAAGCAGACCGTGCTGTTCGTCAGCGGAACCGAAGTGACAAAGCCTGCGAACACCGACGGAGACAAATGCACCACTTACACGTGGGAGGTTTCCGAGAGTGATGAGAACTCATACAAGGAAAAGGCCGTCTACAGTCATGAACTGATTCAGACCGGTTACACAGCGGCAACATGCACCGGACCCGGCACCAACGGGTACTGGACCTGCTCCGAGTGCAAGAAGGTCTTCAAGAACGATAAGACCACTGAGACCACCGTCGCGGCGGAGGTCATTCCTCTTGTCGATCATGAATATATGAGTCACGACGCGGTCGACGCCAAGTGCGAGATCCCAGGAAACAGTGCCTACTTCACCTGTAAGAACTGTACCAAGGTCTTCGATTCCGACAAGAAGGAGACGA
>CAVGRR010000080.1:0-6820 GCA_963631655.1 Eggerthellaceae bacterium | reverse complement strand
CGATAATCTGAAAGGATGCACATTCAAAGGCACTTACGACAAACTGGTAAAGGTCACTTCGTTCACAGCGGGTGATTTCGAATACACCTTCTCAGGCTCCGAAGCCACGGTATCCGGTTACACCGGCATCGCAACGGATCTGACCATCCCCGAGACGGCCACAGACAGCACTACCAATGTCACCTATACTGTCACCGGCATCAAGGAAGAAGTATTCAAAGACAAGACCGCGCTTGTCTCCGTGACCCTGCCGGACAAGATGACCACTATCGGAAACAGTGCATTCAAAGGATGTACCGAACTCCAAACCGTAACCATGCCGAAATCTCTTACGAGCATCAAAGGTGCTGTATTCAGCGGTTGCACAAAACTCGCGAACATAACCATACCTGATTCGGTCACAACCATCGGAGCCAATGCATTCAACAGTTGTAAAGGACTCGAATCCGTTACAATACCGAACGGGGTCAAAACGATCGAAGGATATACATTTGCACATTGTACAAGCCTTACCTCCGTGACCATATCCGATTCGGTGACAAGCATCGATGCCGATGCATTCAACGATTGTACAGCACTTACTACTGTAACCTTCGGATCCGGCGTGACGACCATAGAAACTGGTGCATTCGATGTCACGTTCAAAGGCCTCGACGGCAACACTCTTGATGCGAGTGCCACCAACCTGAAAGGAAAGACCTTCAAGGGTGCCGACGGTACACTGACGGAATACGTCCCAACCGTGAAAGAAGGCGGAATCGTGTACACCCTGTCGCTCGCCGATAAGACCGCCACAGTGTCCGGTTACGAAGGCAGTCCGACGAATGTGACCATCCTTTCGAAGGTCACCGACCTCGGTATCGAATGCAAAGTCACGAGTATCGGAGAGAAGGCGTTCAAAGGATGCACTTCTCTGGTATCCATCGTCATCCCCGACTCTGTCACCGAAGTGAAGGACTATGCGTTCGAAGGATGCACCGGTCTGAAGGAAGTCACCTTGGGCAAGGGCATAACCAAGATCGCAACAAACGATCCGTTCAAGGACTGCAGCGGAATCAAAATGACCGTTCTGTGTCCTGTTTATAAGAACATGTTCACGAAAAATGGTTCCATCACCGAAGTGATCCTCGGCGATAATATTACGGTCGGAGAGCTTGCATTCAGCGAATGCAATAAACTCGTTTCCGTGACCTTCGGCAACGGAATCACTGCTGTCAGAGAGAGTGCGTTCTTCCAGTGTGCGGCTCTCGAGACAGTGGTCCTTTCGGATTCGGTCACCGACATCGGCAACGGTGCATTCATGAGCTGTAAAGCGCTTAAATCCGTGACCTTCGGAACCGGCGTGACGACCATCGGAAGCAGTGCATTCAGCGTCAAGTTCAAAGACACCGAAGGCAACGACCTCGAAGTGAGTGCCGCCAACATGAAGGGAAGCACCTTCACCGGAAGCGACGGCGTACTGAAGAAAGACGATACGAAGGTCCTGACCGTGGACGGAATCGTGTACGCCCTGTCGCCCACCGACAAGACCGCCACAGTGACCGGTTACGAAGGCAGTCTGACGAATGTGACCATCCTTTCGAAGGTCACCGACACCGGCACCGAATGCACTGTCAAATATATCGGAAAGGAAGCGTTCAAAGGATGCACTTCTCTGGTATCCATCGTCATCCCCGACTCTGTCACCGAAGTGAAGGACTATGCGTTCGAAGGATGCACCGGTCTGAAGGAAGTCACCTTGGGCAAGGGCATAACCAAGATCGCAACAAACGATCCGTTCAAAGACTGCAGCGGAATCAAGATGACCGTCCTTTGTCCCGTCAAGGGCGGCATGTTCTCAGGAAAGGACTGCATCACCGAACTGGTCCTCGGCGACGACGTCACGGTCGGAGAACTTGCATTCAGCGAATGTGAAAAACTCGTTTCCGTGACCTTCGGCAACGGAATCAAAGCCATCGGAGCGAAGGCGTTCTTCCAGTGCGCAGCTCTCGAGACCGTGGTCATTTCGGATTCGGTTACCGACATCGGCAGCTATGCATTCATGAGCTGTAAAGCGCTTAGATCGATAACCTTCGGAACCGACGTGAAGACCATCGGAAGCGATGTGTTCAGCGTCACGTTCAAAGACGCCGAAGACAACGACCTCGAAGTGAGTGCCGCCAACATGAAGGGAAGCATCTTCACGGGTAGCGAAGGTGTTCTGGTGAAAGAGGATGCGTCGATCCTGACCGAGAACGGAATCAGATACAAGCTGTCGGCCGACGGTACGGCGACGGTGATCGGATACACCGGCACCGCAACCGATGTGACCATCCCCTCCACCGTCAGCAACGGCACCGCCACCTACAACGTCATCAAGATCGGAGACGGAGTGTTCAAGGGTAAGACCATCACCTCAGTGGTCATCGGGGACAATGTCACCGACATCGGAAAGGGTGCATTCTCCGGAATCACAAGCCTCACCTCCGTGACCTTCGGCAAGGGCGTCAGGACCATCGGAGAGGAAGCGTTCTACTGCTGCACCGGACTCAAATCCGTGACCATCGGAACCGGAGTAAAGACCATCGGCGACAGGGCGTTCTACGGCTGTACCGGACTCACCTCCGTCACCTTCAACGGCACCGTCGAGACGATCGGAATCGATGCGTTCAACGGCTGTACCGGATTCACTTCAGTGGAGATACCCGACTCGGTGAAGGACATCAATGCAAGTGCATTCTCCGGCTGTACCAGCCTCAAGTCCGTACGCATCGGTAACCACACGGCGACCATCGGAGAGAGGGCGTTCTACGGCTGTCCCCTCACCAGCCTGAGCATTCCCGCCTCGGTCACGACCATCGGCGAGGAGGCATTCAACTGTGTCAAGTTCTACGACTCCGACGGTCAGGAGATAACCGTTCTGGATGCGGAGCATCTGAAGGACAGTACCTTCGAAGGTACCGACGGATCGGAACTGAAGAGAACCGGATCCGCCGGCGGAAGCGGCGATGACGGACTCAGCACCGGTGCAGTCATAACTGTCTGGATCGGCATCCTTCTGGCGATCCTGGTCATCATCTGCGCATACCTGTACTACAGGAAGATGAATTCACAGGAGGATGAACTGAACAGCGAGCTGTGAAAAAAACTGTTTTTAATCCTTCGGGCCCTTCGGGGCCCGGAGGGCCCGAAAGGGCATCTGAAGCATTAATTATGCAATGTGCCAGATGCCCTAAATCCTTTCTTTTTTGAAGACCCGTGTCTTCTTTTCAGCGGGCATCCATAAACAGGGATCAATACATTTTCTGAAACCCTGGATCTGAATATGTTCAATAAAGTTTTATATACTCCGTGTAGACATAGTGTATACAATAGGTAGACAAACTGTTGACATTTAGTTGACAAATTGTGTACATTATTGGCAAACAACTTTGGTCCGGAGTTAACACCGTTTGTCCGGACACCAAGAACAGGCCGCCGCCGAAAAGTGCTGTTTAAGGGATGAAGCGCCGTCCGAGCGGAGTTATTGCGAGGACCGCGGCGGCCTGATTCCGAGGATGTGAAGCAAATGAAAATGATCAACAATAATTCTACCGGGAACGCGGATGGCTGGTTGTCATCCCGTTCCCTCCGTACGCACAGTCTGCAGGCGGCGGTATTGTTTTTGGCAATGCTGTTCGTCGGATGTTCTCTGCTGACTGTAACTGCGGATGAGGCTGATGCCGAAACAAGCGAGTATGATTACGGCTATTGGAAAACCCATGACAGCGCAGGGAATGTAATATATGTGGTGGAAATAGACAGTTATAAGGGTAGTGTAGGTGCCGATGTCGAAGTAATAATCCCTTCGGAACTCGGCGGGATGACGGTTATCGGAATCAGCGACAATGCATTCAAAGACAAAACCCTCAAGTCCGTGACAATACCGAATACAGTAACGGATATCAAATATTTTGCATTTGCCGGGTGTACACTTCAATCTGTTAACATTCCGAATTCGATAACCTCCTTAGGAAGTAATGTATTCCAGGGTTGTACAAACCTCACCACCATCACTTTACCGGGTTCAATCGGAATTCTTGCAAAAGAGTTATTCAGCGGTTGTACCAATCTTAACACTGTAACCATTGGGGACGGGGTCACACAAATCAATGCGAATGCATTTGCAGGCTGTACAAACCTCACCTCCGTTAACATACCGAGTTCGGTCACGTATATCGACAAAGATGCATTCAGCAGCACCACATTCTATGATGTTGACGGTACGACAGAACTTGCAAAGACTGCCGAAGTCCTGAGCGGATACACGTACACGGGTACAGGCAGCAAGCTGATAAGGGACGATCCGACAGCTCTGATAAAGGACGGAGTGAAATACCAATTATCCCTTGAAGACAAGACCGCGACCGTGGTCGGCTATACAGGCAGTGTGGCCGATGTCACTGTTCTCTCGAAAGTCACGAAGAACGATGTCGATTACAACGTCACTGCAATCAAAGAAGAAGTGTTCCAAGAAAATGCAAATCTCACATCTGTGACCATACAGAATTCGGTCACAACCATCGGAAAATTAGCATTTTTCGATTGCCCATCCCTTACCACCGTTGTCCTTCCGGATTCGGTTGAGAGCATCGGAGAACAGGCATTTGCCGGATGTGAGAAACTCACGACCGTGACCTTCGGAAGCGGAGTCAAAACTCTCGGAGCATACGCATTCTACCAAGCGGCAGACCGTGGCGTAAAATTCTATGCTGACAGCGGATGTACGATCGAGCTTTACGAAGTCGGAGACCTGAAAGGATACACTTTCAAGAAAGGCAGTCAGGAATGCAAATTGGTGATCGAAGATCCGACCCACCTGTATAAGGGCGGGATCAAATACACCTTATCCGAGGGTTCGCCGAACACGGCAACCGTGGCAGGCTGTTATGTTTCGGGAATTCAGGACGGTGTGTTGACGGTCCCTTCCACGATAGAAGATGGCGGCAAGACATACAATGTCACTGCGATCGGGGCGGAGGCATTCAAAGACCGTGCCGCACTCAAGTCTGTGACCATTGACGATTCTGTCACAACCATCGGTGAAAAAGCATTCAGCGGATGTACGGACCTGGCTTCTGTGACCATCGGAACTGGGATCACGGCCTATGCCGACTGGGGCATCGAATTCTATAATGCGAAGGGTACGACCAAACTCACCGCTGTCGACGACATAAAAGAGAATACCTTCTTCAAGAACACCGCCGGCAAATTTGCCATGGCCGGTAAAATCACCTTGGTCTACCAGGACACGACCGCAAACAAGGTCATATCCGGAATCACGACCGTCACAAGCGAAACATTCAGCAATTGTTCCAAAGACTTCATTTCCGTGATCATCGAAGACGGGGTCACAAGCATCGGAGACAATGCGTTCAAGTCCTGTGCAAACCTCGCCTCCATAACCATCTCGGACACGGTCACAAGTATCGGGGAGCTTGCCTTCTTCGAATGTACGAAACTGACCTCTATCACCATACCCCAATCGGTCACGGTCATCAGCAACGCCGCATTCCAGAACTGCAGCGAACTCAAGACCGTGGAGGTCAAAGGTCAGATCACCAAGTTCGATTCCAATGCGTTCAACGGTTGTGTCAAACTCGAATCCAATCTCATAACCGATTCGGTCACAGAGATCGGAAACTACGCATTCAACAAATGTGAAAAATTCACGTCCGTGACCATACCCGGTTCCGTCACAACGATCGGGGAAGGTGCGTTCAGCGGCTGTATAGCGCTCAAGACCGTAACCATCGAAGACGGAGTTACAACCATCGGCTCCTGGGCATTCGACGGATGCGACAAACTCGAGACCGTGGTCGTAGGAAACAGCGTGGAGACCTTGGGGACCAAGGCATTCAGCGTCACGTTCAAAGATGCTGAAGACCGCGTACTCACCGAGGCCAGTGATCTGAAAGAAAGCACCTTCAAGGGAGGCAACGGCGTACTGGTGAAAGAGGATGCATCGATCCTGAACGCGGACGGAATCAGATACAGGCTGTCGACCGACGGTACGGCAACAGTGATCGGATACACCGGTACTGCGACCGATGTGACCATCCCCTCCACTGTCAGCAATGGCACCGGCACATACAATGTCATCAAGATCGGAGACGAGGCGTTCAAAGGTAAATCCATCGAATCCGTGACCATCGGAGACAATGTCACCGATATCGGAAAGAGTGCATTCTCCGGCTGTACAAGCCTCAAGTCTGTACGCATCGGTAAAAACACGGCGACGATTGGAGAGACTGCATTTTACGACTGTCCTCTCACATATCTGAGTGTTCCGACCTCGGTGACAACCGTAGGTGACGACGCGTTCAACAGTGTCAAATTCTACGACTCCGACGGTAACGAGATAACAGATCTGAATGCGGATTATCTGAAAGGCAGCACATTCGAAAGCGACGGCAGCTCAGGAATGAAGAGAACGGCATCCGCCGACGGAAGCGATGATGGCGGACTCAGCACCAGTACCATCGTGTCCATCATCGGTATCCTTCTGGTGATTCTGGTCCTCATTGGTGCATATATGTACTACAGGAGGATGAACTCGACCGAACAGTGAAAAATCTGTTTTTAATCCTTCGGGCCCTTCGGGGTCCGGAGGGCCCGAAAGGGCATCTGTAACGACAATTATGCAATGTGCCAGATGCCCGAAATCGTTTCTTTTTTGAAAGCCCGTATCTTCTTTTCAGCGGGTGTCCATAAACAGGGATCAAACATTTTCTGAAACCCTGGATCTGAATATGTTCAATAAAGTTTTATATACTCCGTGTAGACATAGTGTATACAATAG
>CAVGRR010000079.1:0-6981 GCA_963631655.1 Eggerthellaceae bacterium | reverse complement strand
TCCGACACCACAGGCAATACTTACATCGATATCAACGGCGATTTCAAACTCAAATACACCGTCGTCTCCAGTACCGACAAGACCGTGAAGATCTCCGGTTACAGCTACTCCGGATCCACCGCGACCGCTGTCACATTCCCCGCGAAGATCGTTTACGACAGCGTCGAGTACCAGGTCATCGGAATCCCCGATGACAGTGCATACTGGACGACAGATCCGTTCATGAAGACAGCAAAGGTGAGCGAACTCACCATCGAGGTCAGCTATTCCTCATACGTCCTGCCTTCCGATTTTATGAAGAACAACACCTACCTGACCAAAGTGACGTTCAAGGTCGAAGGCGACGATCCCGAAGGAAACGGAAAGGTCTCTATCGGAGACAGTGCTTTCGACGGTTGTACCAATCTCGTCGATCTGACCCTTCCGGAGGTTCTCTCCCAGGTCGGCATGACCGTCTTCGCTAACTGCACCAAGCTCGGATCAGACTGCACCAGCAATAATCCCTTCATCTTCAACACAAAGATCGTAAAGTACAAGAGCGGTTCTGACGTGTCCCGTGAGAAATGTTACCTGTTCACCGGCTGTACCGGACTGGTATACCTTGAACTCGGAAAGAACGTCAACATCATCGACGGTATCTTCAGCCCCCGTGACAGCGGAGGTGTCTCATACAGCGGATGTTCCAGCATCAAGTTGATCTACAATGCCGGTACCAAGATCTCACAGGGCGATGTGGAATCCTCAGTGGTTGAAAGCGGTTCGTACAATGTACTGATCTTCTACTTCTGCGGCGGAGATCTCACTCAGGGAGCGACAATATCCGGAACCAGCTTCACGATGCCCAAGGGAACCCTGAACGACATCGAGATCCCCTCCTGGACCCCCAGAGACGGTACCAACAAATACCTCGGTGGGGTCGAATACAGCTCGTTCTCCCCCTGGAGCACAAGCACTGCGGATGACTCGTACTACTACTTCACCCTGTACGGAAGCTGCACCGTCAACTACCATGTGACCTACAAGGACTCGTCCGGAAATGTCGTCACCAGCACCGTCAGCCAGGAGGTCGTGTGCATGTACAACTCCCTCCTGTACGGCAAGGACAACTATCCCGACAGCACCGTCAGCGGAAAGATGAGCAACAGCTTCGAATGGACCAGCTCCACCGGAACCAAATACCTTTCCGGCCAGTCTGTGACCATCTACAGCGATCTCGACCTCTACCTGAACCTCGACAGCACCACCAGCGGAAACATCACTATCACGTACAAGTTCGATTACACGCGTGTGACCACCTCATCTGGAAAAACAACGTACACCGTTTACACATACACTGCCAAGATAACCGCCAGCGCAGGCACCTCTGTGTCCCTGCTGACCAACAGCGGATTCCAGAACTATATCACCGGCACCGCCGCATACTATGCAAAGAACGCATTCAGCTCTTACGACCTCTGGGTCGCACCTGACGGTACGGTCTACAACATGGGAGGTTCCGCCACCATCTACGGCGACATAACCCTGACCCCCGTGAAATCCGGATACACTGTGGTCTACTACTCGAACACAACCGCCAATGAGGTCCTGACGTTCAACAGTGCCCGTGCCAGCGTGACCATCAACGCCAACACGTTCTTCAACGGCAATGCGCACTTCGTATGCTGGAACACCGCCAAGGACGGATCCGGCACGAACTACTACCCCGAGGATGTCACCACCATCACCGGCACCCTTGCTCTGTACGCTATTTGGAGCACCGACACCAAAATCGACGTCACATACAACCTGTACAAGGACAGCACTGGAAAATACGTGTCTGAAACTGACACATACACCTACGGCGATCTGGTGAACCTTCCGAACTTCCTCCGCAGGGGATACACCCTCGTGGGCTGGAGCTACACACAGTCCCAGCACGTGAATTTCGCAACGGGTTCGCAGGTCACTATGCTGAAGGACCTCACCCTCTATGCGGTATGGTCCGAGAACCAGCTGACCATCGTCGTGGACAACAAACTGGTCTCGGTCAAAGACATCGGTCCCCTGACCTACGGATACACCGTGCTCGGAGACCTTGTCTCCGGAGACACCGTCAAGCTGACCGTCACACTGAAAGATGCGGACGGAAACGTGGTCGAGAACCCGACAGCGGTGGGTGTTTACACCATCGAGGCAGGATACCAGGTCTTCGACAGCGACGGTAAGGATGTGACCGGAGAATACTACAGCGGATATGACGGAAGCACCCCCGTCACATTCCAGTGCTACTCCGGATTCCTGGCGATTTACAGCGGCAACCCGTCCATCATAATCGGATGAAACCTCTTCCCCTCAGGGGACCTGTACTCCCCTGATTTTTCAATATCTGTTCCATTCAAATGAACATCAGTGCATAGATCGGCAGATAGGTCAATTTCCCGTCGGATTCAACAGTGCCAGCATTCGAAAGGACGAGACCTTTACCGTTCCAGTTTTCGGACCTCATGAGTTTGTCGATGGCATTGTGTCTGCGGTAATCCTTGCCTGATTTGATCTCCAATGCGGTAACAGACAGGGAATCGTAATCGTCGATGAGATAGTCGACCTCACCGAGGGGTTTGCTGTCCATATAGAACAAACGATGCCCGTTCGCCGAAAGCTGCATGGCGGCCACGCATTCGTACACGTTTCCGAGATTGATCTGCGGAAGGTCCTCCCTCAAAGGCCTGACATTGTTCCGATACAGGACATATGTAAGAAGTCCCACATCCGCATAATACAGTTTCAGCAGGTTCCGTTTCATGGATTCGATCAGCGGAAAAACGGGGTTGGTGCAGCAGTCGACCTTGAGGACGACACCGGAATCCACCAGACTATCGAAATCGTCACTGAACTTATCGAATCTGGCGTTCGGCTTACCCTCGATGTCCTTGGCGAAGATCCTCTTCCTCTTGTTCTCGATGTTCGAAGGGATCATATCCAAAATGAGCTTGGTGTGCAGTTTGTTATGGATGTCGTATCTGGTGGCATCATTGTCGTACATCTTCAGGATATCCTTCTGCGCATTCCTCACGGAAACGACATCCTGGGTCTTTAAGAAAACATCCACGCAGTAAGGAAGTCCGCCGGAGATGAGATAGTCTTTGAACAGGTCCATGATTCTCTTGTGGAGCGCGTCTGGCACCTGCTCTTTTTTCGTGATCATCAACCTAAGGTCGCTCAGAAGTTCTTTCTGTATGCCGTTGGCCCAGAGGAACTCCTCGATGTCCATAGGATACATACGGACCGTGCTCACGCTTCCGACTGGGACGGACGCGGTCTTTTTGAACTCGACTCCAAGCAGAGAACCGCTGACGATGTATCTGTAACGGTTCTCCTCGCGCAGGAACTTCAGCAGGGTGATGAGATCCTTTTGTTCCTGGATCTCGTCTATGAAAATCAAAGTATCAGAACTGTTGCCCAATGGTTCGGAGGCCAGCGACTGCACGGCATAATAGAAATCCTTGGTAGTCCGGATGTTATCGAAGATCTGCTGACCCTGTTTATCCTGAACAAGATTGATCTCTACGAAATGAGAGTAATGCTTGCTGCCCAAGGTCCTGATGATGAACGACTTGCCGACCTGTCTGGCACCTTCGACTATCAATATAGGGGCGTTCAGATTATTGAAATAATCAAGGATCCTGGATTCGATCTTTCTCTCGAAGACCACGGACATAAGAATAAATGATTTTGATTCTATAAAATCCTATGCAAATATGCAATTACATACATTTTTTCCTAATAATAAATGTCAAAAAATACACTTTTTCTAAGTAAAATTACTTCAAAATTACACTTTTTCCAAATTAGAATTCAAACAAAAGATTCAAGCAATCAGGAATCCTGTTGCTGGCACATTGATTTTTCAGTGGATTTTACGTGAAATTACGAAATAGAAAATAAAATGAAGATTCGCTTTATATACTAGGACTCTTTCGACCGATTGACGAGTATCGTCAATCCGTACCACGTAAAATCGGAAGGAACCATTTCTCCGGTCCCGGAAACAGTGTACGCAATTAGGTGTTACACATGATGGACCAAAGATTACCTTGGAACGGCAGAGAAGGATTCATTTACGGAAGCATAATTGCTTTTTTGACCTGCATTTTCATGCAAACGACATGTGTTTGCATCAGCAACGGCAGGATTGATGTAGGAGTCGTTCTTAATTCGTGGATTTCGCTTCCGCTTGTATGGCTGGCAGCCATGCTTCTGATGAACCTCTTCGTAGCAAACATTGCAGGCAAAGTTGTCTCCAAATTTACCGAACCCAGTGACAGCTTCTACACAAAGATCACATTCAGTATTATCGCATGCGTCCTTATGATGTCGATGATGATGACCCTCATCGGCCCAGCCATCGGACATATCTTCCAGGGCGAATCCATCACCCTTGCGATTCAGGACTGGCCGTCCATCTGGCCCAGAAACTTCTGCTTCGCATTCTGGTACGAAACTCTCATCGCCCAGCCTATCGCCAGGGCAGTGATGAAGCACATCCACACCCGCGGTGCCTCCGAGCCCAATGAGCCGGAGACCGCCTGATCAACAATTTACTTTCACCAGAACAATATTTGGGCCCTGAATGGGTCCAAATATTCTGTTCGACATACTTTTTTAGAAATACCCCCGGGACCATGTGCAGACAGACCTAATGTGCCAGACACGATAAATACCCGGGATCGAATACGACTGCGATGCAGGAAGTCGACACATCCAAGATGGATAACTACATGGAATACGAACCCGAGATCGAACCCTATCAAAATGAAGAGGAAGTCATCAAAGGAATGAACTTATGTCTCGAATCGGTGTCGATAATCAGGAATTAGATACAAGGGTTAAGTTTCGAAGACTTCCTTGACAACCATGCAGCAAGAGACGTTTCTGCGATGAGGTATGAGATCATCGGTGTTCGGATGGAACAGCTGGATAATGCGCTGATACTCAACAAAGCGATGGAGACCGCATCGATCGACGGAGAACTCATAGCACACTTATACGGCACGCCTGCCCTTGACCTGAGGTTAATCTGGGACCATCTAAAATCCAATCTTGACCTGATCGAAGAAGGGTGCAGAATAGTCATCTCCATGATTAAATCAGGAGAAGTCACAGTCGTCGAAAGGCACTGACACCATAGATACGTTTATTGCCTATCTGGGTCTTCGACATTGGTGAACTATAAACACCTTGTTTTTCATAATTGCGGGGCGTCATTTCAAACATTAAATTAATGTTGGATTTTTAATCCAATAAAGCCGAAGTACAAGCTATGTGCCGCAAAAATACAACCCCTGTAAAATTTCTACGAAATGTCTACGGCACGGATAAATAGCAAGGGCCGAATTTTTTCGCAGTCAAGCCCTTTCCATATCGATTTCCGATAGAAAGAGGCTGAAAAAGAAGGCTCTCTACGAATTTGGGTAGATGAGGTAAACGAGAGGGGTGTCTGAGGACCAGGTCAAGAAGATATTAGAAAGAGTGTGGCATTCTGTAATTTATCGAGGTAGAAAGCCACATGTCCTTGAATCAGTTCAACATTGATATTATTAACGCTCCTGAGACTCCCGATGCCCGTGTCATACGGGCCCAAATGAGACTTTCAACACATTGGAGATTGTCCCATATTGCAATTCAGACATCCGAGGGGGAATATTCTGACGATCACCCAGATATCCGAAATGCAGTTCATTGCAGGGATCTCATTGAACGTGATTCGGGCCTGATCATCTATTACATCTCGCCTGTTCTCAAAGAAGAATACCGTTGTCCGTGTTGTGGTCAGCCTGCTATACCAATATCCTACAAGACCCGCAGATACAAGCACGTGGTTGATAAGGGGTTCCAATGTATGCTTGCGGTCAATTTGCCGAAACTCAAATGCAGTAACTGTGGGGGAACCCCACAGTTGAGATTCCCTGCTGCAGATCCAGGAAAGTCGTATACACGTCCGCTGGCACAGGCAGTTATCGCTGCATTACGTTCTAAAACCAAGTCCGCTGTTGCCAAAGAGTTCTATCTTCACACGGATACTGTTGATGCGATACTGAACGATGCTGTAAAATCGGCTCTCTGTGAACAGGATCTGTCGTATGTCACTGGCGTGTACGTGGACGAGACCCAGTTCGGTCACGGCCAGGATTACATCTCCGTGTTTGTGGACCAAAGACACAAGGTGATCTTCATGTGCAAAGGACATTCACAGGATTCCCTGGAACTGTTCAGAGACCACCTCATTGTCCAAGGGGGAGATCCTGAATCGATAAGGTTCTTCAGTGCGGATATGAGCAGAGCATATGAGGCGGGAATAACGAAGTTATTCCCCAATGCCGACCTCGTATGGGACCGTTTCCACCTTGCCAAGGCCGTCAATGAAGCTGTCAACAACATCAGAAAACAGCTCATCCGGAGGAATAAGGACGAACGCCTTTCACTCACGAAATACATCTTCCTTCGTCACGAGAAGGATCTCACTGATGCGCAGGCGGACCGCCTGCGCGAGATCCGTCTGACCAATCCGGAAATGGCTCTGGCATATGATATGAAAGAGGCATTCCTCGAGATAATGAAAATCAATGACCCAGACATCATGTTGAATAGGTTGTTTGAATGGGTTGAGTGGGTGAAAGAGTCCGGTCACGAATACCTAAAAAAGAAGGCCAAGACCTTCTGCGACAAGTTCGACCGCATTGTTGCGTGGACCCGTCATCCGGTCAGCAATTCGGTGTGTGAAGGCATCAACAAGAACATTCAAGATGCCCGCAGGCAGGCATACGGATACAAGTCTGTGAACAATTTCTACAGTCTTATCTTCCTCAGACAGGGGGACCTGACATTCAGATTCTGATCTCGGAAGGCAGGGTTTTCCTTACCTCATCTACCCAAATTCGTAGAGAGCCAATAATTCGGACTCCAAGGTAACACTCTGATTCTCGGTTAGACAACTGTCTATTC
>CAVGRR010000078.1:3694-7141 GCA_963631655.1 Eggerthellaceae bacterium | reverse complement strand
CCGGCGAATGCGGCAAAGATGTCACTTACAGTTTCGACAACGGAACCCTGACCATCAGCGGTACCGGTGCCATGGCGGATTATTCGGCAGACGGTGCACCTTGGAACTCCATAAAGACCCAGATAACCTCTGTCGTCATCGGAGCCGAGGTCACATCCGTCGGAGCCTGTTCGTTCAACGGCTGTACCGCACTCACCTCCGTGACCCTCGGCGGCGCCAAGACCATCGGTGCCTCCGCGTTCTCCGGCTGCACCACTCTCGCAACCATTGATCTCAGTTCGGCCGGCACCATCGGTGCCTCCGCGTTCTCCGGCTGTACATCCATCGGATCGGTGAAATTCAATGGTTCCGGCCTCGGAAGTTATGCATTCAGCAACTGTACTTCTCTCACCACCGTCGAACTCGGTGCTGAAATGGATGTCGGTAACTACCTATTCAGCGGCTGTACCGCCCTCACCTCCGTCGACCTCGGTCCTATTACTTCGATCGGGTCATATATGTTCGAATACTGTACCGCCCTCCCCACGATAACCATCCCGACAACGGTCGAGTATATCGAGTCCAGTGCCTTCTGGGACTGTACTTCATTGACCGAGTTCAAGGTTTCCGGCAATGAGTATTATTACGCAACCGACGGGGTCCTGTTCGATAAGGACCACGAGCTGATGATATATCCGAGTATGAAATCCGGAACAACATATGAAGTTCCCGCCAATGTCGTATACATCTATCCGGATGCATTCTACAAAAGCATCAATCTGCAGTCGATCACCGTGCCCGAAGGAAACAGCAAATACTGTTCGGAAGGCGGTGTGGTCTACACCAAGGACCTGAAGACGCTGGTCGCATACCCCAACGGCAAGCCCGAAAGCACATATACTGTGCCTGAAACCCTCGACGATTCCCAGTCCTGGTATGTATTCTACGGTTGTAACAACCTGAAGACGGTCGCATTGCCCGATTCCTTCGATCTTACCAGTAAGACCATGGTCATATCGTTGGCCTTCTCTCCTGCACTGGAAAAAGTCGAGGTCAAGGATACCAATGAAAAGTACAAGAACGTCGACAATGTCCTCTTCAGCAAGAACGGAAAGGCCCTGATACTGTGTCCTGCCGCAAAGTCCGGAGAATACACTGTACCTGACGGAACCGAGACCATTTCCCTGTACGCGTTCGCCGGTGCCGGCAAGATCACCGCGGTCACCATCCCTAATTCGGTCACGACCCTGGAAGAATCCGTATTCGAAGGCCGTGCCAATGATATGCCCGGGACAAAATCTCTGTGCAGGGTGACCATCGGCAACGGACTGATCAACGTTCATGAATATGCGTTCTATAGGATCTCCTTATACGGTGCCGACGGCAAACCCGTCGCAATCACTGCCGATGACCTGAAGGGAAAGACCTTTGCGATCTGTAACAACACCATGAAGACCGGATTCGTTTTCGATATCCCTGCCGAAGGGCATATCCTTGTGGATGACGCCGCGTCCGGAGCGAAGAAATGTACCCTCTGTGAAAAGGCCATCTCCGACAAATCCGACACCGGAACCGGAACCTCTGGAGATAGTGGAAGCGGAACCTCCGGCGGAAGCGGTGAAGGAACCGGAACCTCCGGAGACAGCGGAACCACGACCGGCGGCGACGATACCCAGCCCGAGGTCACCGACAGTACCGGCGAATGCGGCAAGGACGCCACCTACACCTTCGAGGCCTCCACCGGAACCCTGACCATCAGCGGTACCGGAGCCATGGAGAACTATTCGGAGACCGGAGCACCCTGGAACACCTACAAGACCCAGATCAAATCCGTCGTCATCGGCGACGGTGTCACCTCCATCGGAAACTACGCGTTCTACGGATGCACGTGCATCACCGATCTGAAGATCGGAAGCTCCGTCAGATCGATCGGAACCGGAGCGTTCGCCTGCTGTTCCTCTCTTAGCAAAGTGGACATTCCCGCATCTGTCATCGGTCTCGGCGACTATGCGTTCCTCGGATGTACCTCCGTCACCGAGTACAACGTCCCCTCCGGCAACGAAAAGCTCGAATCCGAGGACGGGGTCCTTTTCAACAAGGGCAAGACCGTGCTGTACCAGTATCCGAGCAAGAAGGCAGGTGCCACGTACACCATCTCGAAAGACGTCGTGAACATCCACAAGGATGCGTTCTACGGATGTTACAGCCTGACCTCCATCGATGTGGAGAGCGGGAACACCGACTTCTGTTCGGTCGACGGTGTGGTCTACACCTTCGATAAGACGACGCTTGTCGCATACCCTGCCGGCAAGACCGACGCCACCTACACCATACCTGACAACGTTACGGGTGCCAGATCCTGTTACGCGTTCAACGGCAACAGGAATCTGACAAAGGTCACATTGCCTGACGCCTTCGACCTCAGCGATTCCGGAACGAAGCTGGCACTTGCATACAGTCCCGCACTCGAGAACATCACTGTCAGCGAGAACAACGGAAAGTACAAGACCGTCGATGGGGTCGTCTTCACCAAGGACGGCAAGACCCTGGTGCTGTATCCTGCCGCCAAGGCCGGAGAGTACACCGTGCCCGGAGAGACCGAGACGATCGAGGAATATGCGTTCGCGAACGCAGGCGGGCTCACAGTGCTGAACATCTCTGACTCTGTAAAGAACATCAGCAGCAAGGCGTTCCAGGGTCAGATCTTCGGTGGATTCGGATGCAGTTCCCTGTACAAGGTGGTCTTCGGAAACGGACTGAACGAGATCGCCGCGGATGCGTTCGAGAAGATCGGATTCAAGGCCGACGGCAAGGCCGTCACGGTCACTGCCGAGTCTCTGAAGGGAAAGACGTTCTATCTCTGCAACGGAACCCTCGACACCGGATTCGCGCTCGGAGACTCCGCAGAAGGACATGCGCTCGTTGATGTCGCAGCCGCCGATGGACTGAAGGCACACCAGCACTGTTCCGTCTGCGGAAAGAACTTCCTTGACGGAAAGCTCGCCTCCGATGACGATCTGAAGGCCAAGAACGATGACGGCGGCATCAGTACCAGTACTGCCGTGACCGTCGGGGTCGGCAGCATCCTGGCGATCCTGGTGCTTATCGGTGCATACATGTACTACAGGAGGATGAACTGTTAAGATAAACCGAGGAGATTCTGAAATAAATCCTCCGGACCCTTTGGGGTCCGGAGGACCCGAAAGGGCATCTGGTGCAACGATCATGCAATGTGCCAGATGTCCGAAATCGAGCCATACGGGTAAGTAACACGATATTGATAATTCGTGTTACTTACCTCCTCACCTCATATAGATCTTCAGAACACCGATAAATCGGATTCAACACGTTTTTCATCTCCAGATCCTGCTCTTAACCGGAGAATGTCTTAAATCCTAAGGGTTCGGACGGATTTTTCTGTTCTTTTTACGTTTTTCTTAACCCTGGATTTGAACATGTTCAACAAAC
>CAVGRR010000078.1:0-2804 GCA_963631655.1 Eggerthellaceae bacterium | reverse complement strand
ATCCCGGACGATGCTTTCTCAGGAAGTGCCTCACTTACCACTGTCACTCTCGGTTCGGTCACAGAGATCGGAGAGGATGCATTCTCCGACTGTACCACCCTTGCCACCATCGGTCTCGGTTCTGTTGAACAGATCGAACGCTATGCGTTCTCCGGCTGTTCCTCCCTGACCTCAGTGGACCTCGGTTCACTCAAAACGATCGATTATGATGCATTCGAGTACTGCACAGGACTCACCACCGTGACCCTCCCTGCATCGCTCACTATTATGGGAAGCGATGTGTTCTTCGGCTGTACCTCGCTGACCGAGATCAAGGTGGATGCCAATAATGGTTCTTTTTCTTCTGATAGCGGAGTCCTTTACGACAAGGAGAAGACCAAACTCTGGCAGTACCCGAGCATGAAGGGCTCTACGGAATACACCATTCCTGCCTCTGTCACGAAAATAGAAGGGTACGCATTCTACAAATGCGTCAATCTGAAGTCCATCAAAGTCGCTGACGGAAACACCAGTTTCAGTGCAGATGAAGGAGGCGTACTTTATGATTATGCCAAGGAAGAACTTCTCGCTTACCCTGCCGGTAAGACTGATGACACCTACGAAATACCGACCACCGTCACGGATTCCAAATCCCCGTATATTTTCTGCGGCTGCGACAGTCTGAAGAAGATCATGCTGCCCGATTCCCTGAACCTCCTGGACACCTACGATCTGCTTGAAGCGATGGCGAACTGTCCCGCACTGGAGTCTGTAGGGTTCAGTGATGCCAATGAGAAATACAAGAACACCGGCAATGTCCTCTTCACCAAGGACGGCAAGACCCTGGTGTTATGTCCCTCCGCCGAGTCCGGTGAATATACCGTACCCGACGGTACCGAGACCATCGCCTCATACGCGTTCGCCGGTGCCAGCAGGATAACCGCAGTGAAACTCTCTGATTCGGTCAAGACCCTCTCCAATTACGCATTCAGTGGCTGTGCCAGCGACGGTACCGGATGCACTTCCTTGTGCAGCATCACCTTCGGCAGCGGATTGGAGACTGTCGATTTCAATGCGTTCTACTGCATCGGTTTCAATATTGATGGTAAATCTCTGGAGGCCACGGTTGAAAACCTGAAGGGAAAGACGTTCTATGTCTGCAACGGAGGTCTCGACACCGGACTCGATCTCGGAGACTCCGCCAAAGGACATGTACTCACAGAGGTCGCAGAGGACACTGCCAACGGAGTGAAGGCCCATCAGCAGTGTTCCGTCTGCGAAAAGAACTTCCTCAACGGAAAGGTCGCCACTGAAGCTGACCTGAAGATCAGCAGTTCCGGAAGCGGAACCTCCGGTGGCGACACCTCTGGCGGAAGTGACACCGGCGGCAGTGACGTCAAATCCGGCGAATGCGGCGATAATGTCAATTTCAGTTTCGACAACGGAACTCTCACTATCAGCGGTTCCGGAGCTATGGCGGATTATACAGGATCCGATGCCCCCTGGAATTCCTACAGGACCCAGATCACGTCTGTCGTCATCGGGGATTCCGTCACAACCCTCGGAGATTACGTGTTCTCCGGCTGTACCTCCCTTGCCACAGTGCAGTGGGGCAGTTCACTCGCGACGATCAATCAATTCGCATTCTGCGGCTGTACTTCTATCACCGTGTTCGATATTCCGAAATCTGTCACTTCCATAGAGGAGTATGCGTTCTGGGGCTGTGATTCCCTCGCTTCGATAAATGTCGATGAACAGAGTTCCGATTATTCTAGTGTTGACGGTGTGCTTTACGACGAGGATAAAACCAATCTGATCAAATATCCCGCCGCCAGGGACGGTACGTCCTACAACATTTCTGCAATCGTCGGCTATATCGACAATGATGCGTTCTGGGGCTGCTCCAAGCTGACGTCTTTTACAGTGGATACTGGAAATAATGACTACAAAGCGATCGGCGGTGTACTTTATTCTGTATACGAGGACGAATACGAGGATGAGGATGGGAGTCCGGTGATTGAGACGGAATTATATCTGACCGCATATCCTGCCGGCAAGACCGACGGATCCTACACCATACCTGGAGATGTCGTTGGCGTCGATTCACAGTTTGTCTTCTGTGGCTGTAAGAATCTGAAGACAGTTGTGCTGCATGACGGTATAGATGTGACCGGTAATATGACCGCAGCGCTGGCGGCCTGTCCCGCACTTGAAAACATCACTGTCAGCAGCGGTTCAGATTATGTGTTTGACAAAGGTGTCCTTTACAATAAGGAAAAGACGACCCTTGTATTGTGCCTCGCCACGAAATCCGGAGTGTTTGACATACCTGCCGGAACCGTGAGCATTGCGAACTATGCATTCGCGAATGCCTGCGGCATCACTGTGCTGAACATTCCGGATTCAGTTACAAGTTTCGAATCCAGCACATTCATCGGTTACACCTTAGGCGGTTTCGGATGTAAATCCCTGTGCAAGATAATCTTCGGCAACGGATTGAATGACGTCACGTATGCGTTCGTCAATATGTCTTTACTCGGTGCCGACGGACAGCCTTTGGACGTCACTTCGGAGAATCTGAAAGGAAAGACGTTCTATCTCTGCAACGAAACCCTTAAGACCGGATTCGATCCCGAGATCCCTGAGGAAGGACACGATCTTGTGGCCGACTCCGCGACCGGAGGAAAGAAATGTACCCTTTGCGGAAAGGCCTTCGCCAATCAGAGCGGAACCTCCGGTGGAGACACCTCCGGCGGAAGCGACGTCAACACCGGCGAATGCGGCAAAGATGTCACTTACAGTTTCGACAACGGAACCCTGACCAT
>CAVGRR010000077.1:0-7145 GCA_963631655.1 Eggerthellaceae bacterium | reverse complement strand
GCAAGAAAACGGACAGAAATCCGGCTTAACGCCGATGATCGTTAGAAAATCGGGCCGAAAATGCGCTCAGCCCGATGTAGTGCTGAACTTGCGTTCAACGTAGGATGACTGGTTCTCCGAGACATGCCTGCCCTGGAACGGAACCGACTCCCTCAAATGCGTCACCGTCGAAGAAGGTGTGATCTATCTCGGAGACTACACATTCCGTAACTGTCACACAGAGACCATGATCCTCCCGAATTCGCTGGCGGCAGTGGGCAGATATACATTTTCACATTCTGTGATGACCGATCTGACCATTCCGATCAGCCTCAATGCGGTACGGTTGGACAAGACCCCCGCATTCTGCAAGGTGTCCGGAATTGAGAAGATCACTTTCGTTCCCGGTACCGGATGGGGATACAATTACGGTGCCTACGAGGACATCGACTGCTGGTATCAGCACACTCCCTGGTACCAGTGCAGGAACACCTTGAATGAGGTCATATTCGAGGATGGTATCAGACACATAGGTTCTGATGCCTTCCGTGAGCTGAACCTCACCTCTCTTGTGATCCCCGACAGTGTCGTGGCTTTGGATAACCATACGTTCTTCCATTGTGACAAACTGACATCGCTCACCATTCCGATGAGTCTCAACAGTGTCTATTGCGACAAATATCCCGCATTCGATCAGTGCAATGCTCTTAAATATGTGCATTTCACGACCGGAACAGACGGTATAGGATTCGATTATGCCGATCAGACAGGCGACAACTGCTGGTTCGGATATACTCCCTGGTATCTGTGCAATGATACTGTGAAAGAGATGACCATCGATGACGGTTTCATACATTTCGGAAACCACACCTTCGAGAATTACAGATTCTATGATCGGGATTCTCAACAGCTGCCGTCCGAAGCGAGGTGTCTGAGCGGACATACGTTCACGGGAGAGAACGGTGAGCTGTACCTCAATGACAGCATATCCGAAGCATCTCAGGATGTTTCCTTGTCGGACTGTATCGCCTTTTTTGTCAACCGGTCTGAAGACCATTGCGTGGTGTGAAGCCGGTTTCTACAGAGATCCTGTGTCAAAATCCGATTCAACAGTCACACGGTGAGGGGGCCTCCGAAAGGGGGTTCCCATCCGGGGGATCTGATCATTTTAACCTGTTTTATCGGTCGGTCCTGCCGGATTCGGTCCATCTGATGCTGTGAATTATATTGAGCATTGGTTATCTTCGATATTTTAATGGAGATAGATATATGCAATAATTGTAATTAATACATTTATAATCAAATTAAAATTTAGATATATACCAGTTATAAATGAATATGTAGGATGCAATTACCAATATTCATTTTAATTGACGTATCAGATACTGATTTCCTCTTGTATAAGAAGATTTTCAGCGTTTTACATATAGTCTACAATGTGTCTACATTTCGAACAAAAGCTGTGCAACAGAGCCAACGTTCAGCATCACCATGCGGTGATGATCTCAAACCTCTGAAAAACACCTCAAAAAGGAGATGGTAATATTCACAGAAAAATAACAACGGACAGTTCATTGAAACTCTGGACTGTTCTGACAATCATAGCTGTCATCGCTTCCGCATTGACAGTGCTGTTCGTCATCAATACGGAGTCGGACAGTTCATCCGCCGAGGTCACCGAAAGCGGATGGTGCGGACCGAACGCCTACTACTACATCTATTCAGACGGAACCCTGGAGATCGGCGGGTCCGGCGCAATGTTTGATTACAGCGGTTTGACACGCGCTCCGTGGTACGGACACCTCGATGATATCACAAAGATCGTCATCGGTGACGACATCACCCAGCTCGGATTATGGGCATTTGTGGGTCTGAAATATGTCACCGAACTCACAATGCCCATCACTCTCGACAGCGTTGTTTCCGACACGGCTTCCGCATTTGCAGGCTGTTATAGGATCGAAAAGGTCAATTTC
Source organism: Eggerthellaceae bacterium (assembly GCA_963631655.1). Lineage (GTDB taxonomy): Archaea > Thermoplasmatota > Thermoplasmata > Methanomassiliicoccales > Methanomethylophilaceae > Methanomethylophilus. The sequence goes on along the minus strand of CAVGRR010000077.1, from coordinate 5,190 downwards.
ACCTGTGGAAACGGCGGATACGGATTCGACTACGCCGCTTATCAGGGAAGCAACTGCTGGTATCAGGACACGCCTTGGTATCAGAGCAGAAACGTCCTCAAGGAGATCAACTTCGCAGATGGCATCACCCATATCGGAAACGATGCGTTCCGCGAGCTTAACATCACTTCTCTGACTATTCCCGACAGTGTGACCTCACTCGGAAACCACTGTTTCTTCAACTGCGATAAACTGACAGAACTTACATTCCCGATAAGTCTCAATTCCTACGGCAATAAGACATATCCCGCTTTCCAGGGATGTGTGGCGGTCAACAAGGTCACCTTCACCAGCGGAAGCGGATCTCCGTTTGACTATTCCACTTTCTGGGGAGGAACATATGTCGAACTGACCCCGTGGAATCTGAACGGCAATATCACAAAAACGATCATCGTCTCCGATGACGTCTCACGTCTGGGAGATTACATGTTCTACAACTGTAATATCAAGGATCTCACCCTCCCGATCAACTGTATCTACGGCCGTGATTCCCACTACGCCTTCAAGACCCCCTACGATTCCCTTGAAAACGTGACAATAACCAAGGGTACCGGCGTGGGTTACGATTATGAGCAGTGGTATGCGGATTCCAGTATCCCGTGGTGCGGAGCCAACCACATCAAGAGTATCGTTGTCGAAGAAGGTGTGACCCGTATCGGTAGTTACGCATTCTACCACTGCCGTGTAGACACCCTGGTCCTTCCGAATTCACTCAGCATATTGGGTGCGTATACCTTTTCATACAACACGATAAAGAATCTGACCATTCCGATCAGTCTCAACTCGGTATGGCTCGACAAGTACCCCGCATTCTATTACCTGTACGGAATAGAGAAGATCACCTTTGTTCCCGGTACAGGATACGGATACAATTACGGTGCTTACGAGGACATCAACTGCTGGTATCAGCACACCCCCTGGTATGAATGCAGGCATACTCTGAAGGAGATCGTGTTCGAGGACGGTATCAAGAGCATCGGATCCGATGCGTTCCGTGAACTGTATATCACATCTCTTGTGATCCCTGACAGTGTCGAATCCTTAGGAAACCACACGTTCTTCCAGTGTGAGAAGCTGACAGATCTGACCCTTCCGATTACCCTCGACAGCATCTATTCCGAAAAGTACCCTGCATTCGATGGATGCAACGCGGTCAGTTCGCTGAAGTTCACCGCCGGAACCGACGGTATCGGATTCGATTACGAGAACATTGCGCCCTTCTGGTGTGACCCCTCGCACCATGTGAGCCATATCGCCTTCGACTACGGTATCTCCTACATCGGACTTCAGACCCTTACAGGATACACCTTTGTCGGACCGGACGGAGAAATCCTGCAGCCCACTGCAGAATGTCTGAGCGGATATTCCTTCATAAAGACCGGTGATGGAACGTATCTGGTCGACCAGGTGTATGGTGAAAACCAGGACGCTCCTGTTTCGTGCTGTTTTGCAGAACTCGACCGTATTTCAGCGGTCGGATCGGTGATCAAAGAAGGCAGGTACTGAACGTGAGACCGGTTTCTGTTACGGATTCCGTGCAGGAACCGGTCTCTGTGACCGAATGAATCCATGACCGATACAAATCGAAGAATACCGGAACGGAGGGATTAATATTTACAGCAGAATAACAACAGACAGTTCTCTGAAGCTCAGAGCCGCTTTGATCATCCTGGCGGTCGTTGTTTCCGCGATGGCGGTGCTGTTCGTTCTTCACGAGGGGACGGACGTTTCGTCTGCGCAGGTCATAGATGACGGTCAGTGCGGCCCGACCGCATATTACAACTATAGTACAGACGGCGTCCTGGAGATCTACGGTGCCGGAGAGATGTATGATTACGGCATCACATTCGCGCCTTGGCACAATTATGCCTATAAGATCACCGAGATAGTCATCCACGATCAGATCACATCTCTCGGAGAGTGTGCATTTGCGGGTTGTACAAACGCCAAAGAACTCACGATCCCCGTCACTGTCAACGCGGTATCTTCCGATATGATGCATGCCTTTGCAGGATGTTATTACTTTGAAAAGATCAGTTTCACCTGCGGAACGGACGGATACGGATTCGATTATGCCGCTTTCAACGGAAGCAACAACTGGTACCAGAACACCCCTTGGTATCAGAGCAGGGTCTGTCTGAAAGAGATCGATTTCGCGGATGGGATCAAACACATCGGTGCTGACGCATTCCGTGAGCTGAACATCACAAAACTCGTACTTCCCGATAGTGTGACCTCTCTAGGCAGTCACTGTTTCTTCAGTTGCAAGGATCTCACCGACATCACCATCCCGATAAGCCTCAACTCCTACGGTAATGATGATTTTCCCGCATTCGAGGAATGTACGGCTGTCAACAAGGTCATTTTCACCCGCGGAAACGGGGTTCCATTCGATTATTCCTGTATCTGGGGAGGAAAAAATGCCCATCTGACTCCGTGGAATCTGAACGGGGACATCACGAAAACGATCGTAGTCTCCGATGACGTCCCGCGTCTGGGGGATTACATGTTCTATCACTGCAACATCATGGATCTCACCCTTCCGATCAACTGTATCGATGACAGCGGCAGCAATTACGCATTTGAGGTCCCCTATAATTCTCTTGAAAACGTGACCATAACCAAAGGTACCGGTGTGGGTTGCGATTACGGGAAGGAGTATGCGGACACCAGGCTTCCTTGGAACGGAACCTACTCTGTCAAGAGCATCGTTGTCGAAGAAGGAGTGACCTATATCGGGAGCAACACATTCTACACCTGCTGTGCAGGGTCGTTGGTCCTTCCGAATTCGCTGGTAGGGCTGGGGAAACAGACCGTCTCATATTCCGATATAAAGAATCTGACCCTTCCGATCAGTCTCAATGCAGTAGGGATCGATAATAATGAGTCATTCTACCACGCATACGGAACAGAGAAGTTCACCTTCACTCCCGGTTCCGGATACGGATACGACTATTCTGCCTTCAAAGGATACAACTCCTGGTATCAGCTCACCCCCTGGTATCAGTGCTGGGACAGTGTGAAAGAGATCGTGTTCGAGGACGGTATCAAGCATATCGGATCGGACGCCTTCCGCGAACAGTACGTGACATCCCTCACGATCCCGAACAGCGTGGAATCCCTTGGATGCCACACATTTTACAACTGCAGACTGACCGAACTCACCATTCCGATCGCCCTCAACAGCACCTGTTCCGATAAGTATCCTGCATTCGAAGGATGCAACGGGATCACAAAGCTGAGATTCACCACCGGAACCGACGGTGTCGGAGCAGACTATGACAACCTGGCGCCGTTCTGGTGCTACCCGTTACGCCATGTGGAGCAGATCACCATTGACAGCGGTATTTCCCACATAGGGGTTCAGACCTTCGCAGGATACACCTTGATCGGATCCGACGGAGAAATCCTGCAGCCCACCGCAGAATGTCTGAGCGGACACATCTTTATGAAAACCGATGACGGGACCTACGCGATAGATCCTGTCTCCGGTGAAAACCAGGATGCTTCTGTTTCATGCAGTTTTGCAGGATCCGACCGCATTTCAGCGGTCGATCAGGATTCTTTTGTGAAGGTAGGTACGATTTTTGAACATGATCTGATGGTCGGACAGGATATCACAACGGTAGCCGGTCTGACAGAAGGTCGGTATTGAACGGAGAGGGTAATATTTACAGCAAAATAACAACGGAAAGTTCACTGAAACTCAGGACCGCCCTGATAATTCTAGCAGTCATCGCATCTGCGATGGCGGTACTGTTCGTACTTCATGCGGAGACGGACAGTTCCTCCGCTCAGATTGTGGATAACGGACAGTGCGGACCGACAGCATACTACTACTATGATTCGGACGGCACTTTAGAGATATACGGTTCCGGGGCAGTATACGATTACTGCTACACGGACGCTCCGTGGAACGCTTATTCTTACAGGATCACCAAGATAATCATCGGTGATTCCATCACGCATCTCGGAGAATGCGCACTTGCAGGGTGCACACATGCCAAAGAACTCACGATCCCTATCACCCTCAACGCGGTGTCCTCCGATATGGCGCATGCTTTTGCAGGAGATTACAACTTTGAAAAGATCACCTTCACCTGCGGAACTAGCGGGTGCGGATTCGATTATGCCGCCTATGATGGAAACAACGCCTGGTATCAGAACACCCCCTGGTATCTGAGCAGGGCCTGCCTGAAGGAGATAGTGTTCGAGGATGGGATCACCCACATCGGTTCGGATGCTTTCCGTGAACTGAACATCACGAAGCTTGTGCTTCCCGATAGCGTCACATCTCTCGGAAACCACTGTTTCTTCAACTGTACCGAATTGACCAATCTCACTCTTCCGATCAGCCTCAACTCCTTCGGAAATATGACCTATCCCGCATTCAGGGGCTGTCAGGCGATCGAGAATGTCGTCTTCACCAAAGGAAACGGAGTTCCTTATGATTATTCCCTCTCCTGGGGCAACATGTGGTGGGCCCCGTGGAATATGAACGAGAATATTGCAAAAACGATCGTCATCTCCGATGATGTCCCGTATCTGGGAGAGTACATGTTCTATCACTGCAATATCAAGGACCTCACCTTCCCGATCAATTGTATCACTGCCAACAAATCCTACGATTCCTTTGAAAACACCTACAGTTTTCTTGAAAAAGTGACCATAACCAAAGGTACCGGAGTAGGGCAAGATCTTTCCGAGAGCTTCGCTGTTGATTATCTTCCCTGGAACAATGCGCCTAATCTCAAGTCCGTTATTGTGGAGGAAGGAGTGACTCGTATTGGAAATCACATCTTCTACGGTTGTAAAACCGAATCATTGGTCCTTCCGAATTCGCTTAGCGGATTGGGGGAACAGACATTTGCACATACTGCGATAAAGGAACTGACCATTCCGATAAGTCTCAATGCGGTATGGCTTGATAACAAGTACAATGTGATATATTCGTATTATCTGTGCGCTTTCGATAGTGTGTCCGGATTGGAGAAGATCACCTTCACTCCCGGTACCGGATACGGATTCAATTATGCAGCATACTCCGGACAGAACTGCTATTACATATACACCCCCTGGTACCAGTGCAAGAACACTCTGAAGGAGATCGTGTTCGAGGAAGGTATCAAGCACATCGGATCCGATGCGTTC
>CAVGRR010000076.1:5010-7151 GCA_963631655.1 Eggerthellaceae bacterium | reverse complement strand
GTCCACCATGATCGTTCTCCTTCTCGACGAAGCGCAGAACTTTTTGTTAGGAGATATGAACAGTCAGGGGGATATGGCAAGGGCAATGAAGGTCTTCTGCGGTATCATACGTAAGTTCAATCTGTGTCTCTGGCTCATTTCCCCTGCAATGAGAAATCTCGGACCGGCTTTCAGGAATTTCCTCGATGCTGATTACGATCCCGGCAACGTCAATCTTACCATTCAGAAGGACACCGCCGCCGCGAAGAGATACATGAACGCGAAGAAGCTGGAACGCGATCCGAGAAGCTTTGCTTTCGTACAGCCCGGATTTCACGCGAAAAGGCAGATCATATCGGTGCCTACGTCGTCGTGGACCAGGGATCCCGACTCCTTGCCCGTCGGAGGATATGCCTACGATCATCTGTCGTCCGCGGATTTCTCCGTGGGGGATTTTCCTTTTCACGATTTCGTACGCTATATTTCGGGTAAATCCTCGTACTCGATGGCTTCTGCGATCAAGGAGTTCTACAAGACCCTTGAAACGGACGAGGGGGGGCCGAAGAGGACTGGGGACGGACGTTACACCGAACGCGAACTTGTTGCTGTTTATTATCGTCGGGCACTTGCCTATACCGATAAAACTCTGCGCAAACAAGATCTTCCAAAAATCTTCGGACGCAACAGGGGAACGCTGAATAGTTGGGCCGGAATTGACACGTCAAGTACAGGGGTGACGTGTGAATCCGACACCCCCGACGAGGGGGGCACTGACGGATCCGACACCCCCGAAACCGAAAAAACCTGACTGACAGCCGAGGGCCGCAAAGGCCCTCAAAATCCGGAGATTAAGATATATATATACACCCCGCGCGGACCCCCCAATTGTCTGACTGACAACACATCTGGCCATTGCTTTCAATTGACAGTCGATTTTTGATAAAAACGACCCTTGTTTCCGTTGTTAGTACCCCTTGTTTCCGTAGGAAACAAGAGTTTTCCATCAATATCCGAACAGTCCGCGTCTCTTGTGTCTGCGGTTTTCGACCATGACGATTTCTTTGGCATTGATCTTCTCGATAATGGCTTTGCATCCGTCTTCAAGGTAGTCGAGATCTTCAATCAAATCTTTCCAAAGAGTACCGTTGTTGTAGGCGGGTGTGCGATACCAATGGGCAATCATATTGCGGGCACCGTATGCGGTCTCCATTGCCCTGTTCGATTTCAGCGAATCGTCCAGCATCGCCATCTGATTGCCGATTACCATATAGTTGACGGCGCACTGATCTATGATTGACTGGCGGCCAAGGAATGCATCGACGCTCAATCCTTTCAACAGTCTTCTGATTGTGGCAATGGATTCAAGACAGATGTTCATTCCCAGAACAATATCATCTTCGTCCTGGAAAAGTTTGATCTTCCTTTCGCCGGTCCCGTCGTTGACGGTTTTGTGCCTGTGGATCTCAAGCATGATGGATCAGCCTCGAATTGGCCATAACGTATTCCGTCTTCGGACCCGGTTTTTTGTAGTCTACGAACACATTTACACCCAATTTCTGATAACATTCGTCCATGAAACCCATTATGTGCGGATATTTCTGGTCGGGATCTATCATAATCTGGGCGTCGGTCCAGGGGCGGTATATGCCTTCGTAGTAATTCCCGTAAAGCCAGATGTCGCCGTATCCGTATTCGTCTGCAAGTTCGCAAACGACCTTCACGATGTCGTCCGTGGACGGACCTTCCTCCTCTTTCTTTTTACGGAATTTACCGAACATGTTCTCCTCGAAGTTATTACGTTCTGCTGGTATTTATTGTATCCTGGCACAGCATCGTTTTTCGCCTAAACGACATGAAATTTTACAGGTTATACGGAAAACCGTTCTCATTAACACTGTTTTTTGCTCTTCACGACATGAAATTTTGCAACTTATCGAAAATCCGTCAAACACGATTCTGGGTCATTGTCTTCGACCTCTCCTTTACTTTTAAATCCAGCGAAATTGATTATATTTTGCAGAAGCGGGCGGAAGATCCAATCCTGAAGTGATATCATGAAAAGGAAAGGAAGTACCGCGGGTGGTGAGATATTCATTGCCCCAAATGAAAAGAACCGTCCCGTTTCGAACGCCCATCTCTCGATTTGTGCGGAGATGGGCATT
>CAVGRR010000076.1:0-5000 GCA_963631655.1 Eggerthellaceae bacterium | reverse complement strand
CCCCCATAGGCTGATAAGATGTCCAAAGGATGTCGCGGCATACCCGTCGACAAGGACGGATATGTGCCTAAAAAGGAATTGGTCAGAAGGTTCCACGAGATCGGCAGTCCCAGAGACGCGGATCACGACGCATCGACCGTTCTCCCGGCAAGGGTCCGTCCCGAACAGGTCCGCGAATGGTGGGACGATCCTTCAGTGTGCGACATCGAAGGCATTGACACCGCGGACGCGGAATGTTACGCCGTTCCCCTTTCCATCAGGGGAAAGAAGCGCAAGGCCCTGAAACGTATCGCCGTTCTTTCCGACAAGAAGGAAAATGCCCGCATCAAGAAGATCCTGGCAGATTCTTTCACGGCCGAAGAGCTGGAAGAGATGGTCCAGGGGCGTTCGCTCATGGTGTCGATAGAACCCGAACTCGACGACTGCACCGGATACTATCTCCGCAGACAGGACGGTGTTCCCGTTCCGGAGATCGTTCTGGAACAGGGCACGACCCCCGACGGAATTGTGCATGAAGCCGTCCATCATCTCCGGGCGGTGGAAGGCAGATCCGAATTCCCCGACAGGAGTGGGATCCTCGACAGCGGATATGCCAGATTGCCCAAGGCGGATAAGGACCGTATTGTAGGAAGGGAGGAGAAGGAGACCGTCGTGGAGACCATAGCCAGGACCCGCGTGGATCCCGTCGAATCGGGATACTACGACCGTGTTCCCGGACAGTCTTCGCGCGCCGCCTATCTCCACGATCAGAAAGTGGTCAGCGGTTCGAAGGCCCTCAAAGGACGCGCGGCGGTGAAAGCAGCCGAACGCAACTATGCAGCCACCTCGATCAGTCGGGCGATAATCTCATCCAACCGCAAGAAGGGGAAGAAATGAGAAGACATCAGCCGGTGCCCCCGAAGCTGGACATGTCCGACGTGGACCGCGCGGTTAGCGATTTCAACGAACATTCGGGTCCCGCACGGATCTTCTACAACCGGAACTCGAAGAAATTCTTTGTCCGGTGCTACCCCGACGGAGGGGACAGATGGTTCGGTCCCATGTCCGACGGAATGGACATCATCGAGTTGTACCGCAAAACCTCGGATATGCCAGATGTCACGGTCACTGTCGAGGAACTGCGCATCATGGAGGCCGGCATCGGCCCCTATACGGTGTGGTGATCATGGACAACAAACACGAAACGAAAAAAGAACGCATGGACACGGCAAGTCTCATCATCTCGGCGGCTTCGCTGGGTGTGGGAATAGCCGCACTGTGCCTCAACGAAAAGGGAGAAAACGCAAAAACAGGAGAAACCAACATGGCCAACAGAATTGACAGCACGAAATACACCAACCGCAAAGATCTCAAGAAGGCTTATGCGAAAGAGATCAAGAGGACGGCGGTCTCGGAGATCGGGTACACCGGAACCGTGATCGTTCTGAACGAGAAGGGAAAGGAGGTCAGATACGGTCTCATTCCCCTTGAGAACAAACTACCCGCAAGATCGGCGGCGAAACCCAAGGCAAAACCCAAGACCCAGAGTTCCAAAAAATCGTGGGTCGCCATGGAGATGAACAAACGTACCGGAAGCGACAGGCAGGCGATCGTTTGCTCTTCGATGAACCAGGCAAGGTCCAAGGCACAGTCTATGAAGAACGCGCACCGCTCCGGTTCGCAGACTTGCAAAGACTGTGTGCAGGGTTACGCATACATCGACACATCCAAGTCCATCGACGTGAAAAAGGCCGTCGCAAACAAGGATCGTTTCCACAGGGTGTGATCAAATGCAGATCTTCGTCAAGATGAAAAGGAAGGAACCCCCGCAGGTATCCAAGAACCACAAGAGGGGATACAACCAGGTCGCCTACGTCAGGCACGGAAAGGACCATGTGATGATGGACGGTTCCGGAGCCGCCGGCGGACAGGAGGTTAAAACCGTCTGGGTCACTACCAAGAACGGACAGAAGTGGGAGATCCCCGTGGATGACAACGGAAGGGTCCCCAACGAATACCTTTACGGACGTTTCTATTCCAACTGGGGTTCCAGGAGCGGAAAAAGGAGGGACTACAGAATCGACATCGGCGTTGATTCAGAGACCATGCACCAGATCCCGGACGGAGGATTCACCCCCCAGCAGTTGATCCAGACCGGCTGGTGGCAGTATCCCAATGAAAGCGACATCGAGGACATTGACGACACCGGCGCATTGGCACTTGCCAGGGAGATCGAAGGCACCGCGAAATCAGCGAAATACGCGGGAAAAGGAATGGTTTTCCTCATGCCCCCCGAATCCGCCGCCAGGGCAAGGGCCATTCTTGCCAAGGATTTCACCGGATCCGAACTCACCAAAGCGGTACGCCACGGCGGTATCATCTTCAAGGAAGGGAACCCCGGCAGGGGCAATTCGGGATGTTACGTCTCCATGCAGGAAGACTCGTCCATCAAGACCCCCACGATCATTCTCAAGAAAGGAGAGTGGGACGAAGAGACCCTAGTCCACGAGTTCACCCATCACCTGAGACACGTGGACGTGACAAGGGACGGACTCACCCGTTCCCCCTACAAATTCAACGAATTCGGGGAAAGAAAGTCCGCCTGGAACTACAACACCGCGGAGTACAACTCCAACAGGAACCTGGAGGAGGCAAGCACGATTGCCGAAAGTTACGTCAGGATCCAGGATCCTCCGAACGGCGCGACCGGTTACTACACCAAGACCCGCGCACACGGAAAGACCCCCGATGAAAGGTCCAAGTACGACAGGAAGACCCTCGTTCCCGTGGCACCGAAGCGCGGAAGGGCGGCGGAGAGACAGGTCAAGAACAAATTCGGCGAAACCTCGATCTCCCATCTCGGATACTACCGCCCCGGCATGAACGCGGCCAGCTACCTCAATGCCCGCACCAAGGCGGGAACCATGCCGAAGGCACAGAAGGCACTGCCCGCACCCAAAAAGTCGAACGTCGCCGCAGGGACCCACGCCGGGGGCAGGACCGGAGTAACCGCAACGAAGAAGAAAAGCACGTCCGGAGCGAAGAAGAAAGCCAGAAGATGAACCGATCCCGGAACTCTATCAAACCCTTTACCAAACCCCTTCAAAAGAGGTCAGCATATTCGGATTAGGCACACAAAGAAAACCCATCACGGTTTCATATTCTCCGCGTAACGAAAAGGTCATTACTGTATTCCACGGCAGTGATGGTTGCAGAGAGAACCCCGAAATGGGACATAATCCGGAAGAGTTAACAAGAGATTTCGGCGACGGGTTCTACCTTTCAGATAAAGAACAATCGGCGAAAGAGTGGGCATTGAGAAAAACCAAAGGAAAACCAGGCAAAATAACTATTTTCGATTTCAGGATCGCAGAAGCAATGAAAGACGGGGTTGTCACCCGTTTTGATTATCCCGGTCCGCAATGGGCCGAGTTTGTTGTACGTAACCGTCTTCGTATGCCAACTGTTCACAAGGACATAGTGATTGGCCCTGTTGCCGACAACAATATGTACGATCTTCTGACCGATTACAAAAACGGATTCTTGACATATGACGAATTCTGCGATACACTGGCACCGTATCGTACACGTTATGGAGATATTGTCGAACAATACGCCTTCACAACCCAGGATTCTTTATATTATCTCGATTACATTGACTGTATAGGAGCAAGAAAATGAAAAAGAACGAAGTTCCCTGGTATCATGTCGCCAGGAGGATCATAGATCCCCTGTGCAGGGACGACCGTCTTTCCGAAAAGGAAGTGCTTGACATTTTCTTTTCATCCGATATCTGCGGCAGGGCCCTATCCGGCAGAGCGGACATAAACAGAGAAACGGAAATTCTTCGTTCTTTGACATCGGTACTGAATCCTCTCGAACAACCCCCGAACGGCAAAGCATACGGATGGGCCGTGGGCATAATCCTGTCGAATGTCCAGCGGTTCTCCGAGATCTACAGTACGGATCCGGTGGAAACATACCGCAGACTTCGTTCGAGTCCGCTGATGGACGATATCATCTCGGACTCCGATCTGTGGCAGATCGATACGGAAGCCGGTAGTTTCGGTATTATAGAAGACGAACTCTGCAAAGCGTTCAGATTGGCCAAAGTAAAAGCAATTAAAGCCTGAAAGGACAAAGGAAATGACTACCGATTTTTCATGGTACATCGATCTCGCCGAAGTCGCGGCGAATGTGGCGAATCTGCTGATGCAGAGAAACGGTATGAATCAAGATGAAGCCCTCGTTGCTTTCATGAAATCCGATACATTCCGCAAAGTGCTGAAAGACAGTTCCATCGTGAAACTTCCGGCAGAAGATATTCTGGAAATGTATCTTCGGGAGAGCTGATGACATGGATGATCTGCTTGTTCTGACAGAAAATGAAAAAGGTGTATTGAAGGTCGGTGTTACCGTCGCTTACGCCGACGAATATGGGTTGTCATACGGTTCTGCCGCGGAATACTTCTTCCGCAATCAGATCTATCCGTATCTTGATCTTCATTCGGGCCTGTTGGTTACCAAAACGTATCCCTTTTTGGCGGTATTTATCGCAAGCGAGTTCGGCGTTCCCGGCAAACAGATCGGAAAACGTTAAAAAGAGCGTAGGGGCCGGAGTCGTTCCCTTTAGGCAACGGAGCCGTCGGCATACCGCTGATTATCAAATAACGCAAATGAGATATATTCTGCAGTCAGCGGACCGTGACGATCTTTGTATGAATTGCTTCGAAAACGTCCGCGATCTTTTTTCCGACAGGGGTGAGGGAATAACGCACCTCACGGTGGCTGTCCGTGTTCTCTTCGATCGAGACAAGACCTTCCTCTGTCATCTTCGACAGAACCTTTTTTATGCTGGCATAGACCGGTATGACAGTCAGGATCTCTTTTTGAACCACATAATCCCTGCCCCGCAGCATCCTCAAAAGCGGATCGGCATACTTCATGTCGATGCTTTTGTTACAAAGTTCTCCGGGAATGAAGGTGTCGGCGATCGAAAGCAGCAATGCGATGTCGTTGCC
>CAVGRR010000075.1:0-7240 GCA_963631655.1 Eggerthellaceae bacterium | reverse complement strand
CCGTGATCCAGGGATTCTACACCCCTGTCAAGGACGATGTTACCCTGTACGCCGTTCTTGATGAGATCGCCGAACCCAAGTACGCCGACGTCACTCTCAAGGGTGACGGTGTCGCGTTCTACGTCGACGGACTCAGATACTCCGCCGGAACCTACAGCCTCATCGAGGGAACCCACACCTTCGTCGCCGAGATGCTCCCCGGTTACACGGGATCCCTTACAACTGCTGGCCTCACTGGAGGCAAGTTCACTGTCTCTGACAAGGCTTTGACCATCGAGGTCACCGGTGCGACGAAGATTGCCGAACCCGAAAGCTACACTGTCAAACTCGAAGGATACGGATACATGACCGTTGAGAAGGGAGATTCAATCACTCTGCCGACGGTTTCGGAGTCCGGAAAGACCTTCCTCGGATGGTCCACAGATGAGAAAGCAACAACCGGAACTCAGGGATTCTACACCCCGACCAAGAATGTCACGCTGTACGCAATCTATGAGGAGATCGAAAAGCCCAAGACCTACACAGTCACCCTCGACGGATACGGATCTATGGCTGTCAAGGCAGGAGAGGCAATCACTCTCCCGACTATCTCGAAGTTGGGAATGACCTTCATCGGATGGTCCGAGGTCAAGGATGCAGAAACCGGAACCCAGGGATTCTACACTCCGATCAAGGATGTGACACTGTACGCAGTGTTCGCAGCCGCTGAGTCATACTCTGTGTCCACCAACTATAATGGAGACGATGTGACACTGGCCTTCAACTACTCGATCACTAAGGAATCCTTCGGACTCCTTGTTGTCACACCCAAGAAGGAGAATGTGACTTACGATGTCAGCCTGACCGGCGCATCTCTCGCAACATTCAGTGACGGATCATACATGATCTACAACGTCACTGGCAATGTGGTCATCACCGTCACCACTGAAACACTGAAACCGACTGGATTCCAGACGTTCAGTGTCGTCGGAGCTCTTGCGGATAACAAGGGATTCCGTGTGGAGATGACCTCGATCGACAAGGGCGGACTGTACGGCGGTAACGTGACACTTGTGTACACCTACTGCAAGGTTGTCGAAGGTAAGAACACCTACTTCGCAGCCACCAGTGCACCTAAGGAGGTCGAAGAAGGTACCGTGGCCTGGAGAAGAGATTACGAAATATCTGAAGGAACGATGTACTACGCATATGCACTGTACACCTACACCGACGGAGCTGAGCAGTCAGTGACTGCTCAGACCCTCGGTGTGGTTGCACCCAGCATACCTGCTGTAACAGCATGATCGGAGGAGATCCTATGAAATTCGGAAAGACATCGGCCATTGTCCTTGTAACCGTCCTGCTGGCATCTGCACTGTTGGCCGTATCTTCGGATACGGCCATGGGTGCTTCGTCGAAAGGATACGGTTCCAGTGATTCGATGTCTGTTGAATATCATGTGGCGGAGACCGGAGAAGGGGTGGCTGATATAACCCTGACAGTGGCACCGGGCGTAAGCACGGTGGATGTGAAGATAGGCGGAAACGACACTGTTAATCCGCGTGTATCTGGCACTAGTGTCAGGGTCGGTATGGAGAGCCCTCTGAAGAGCGGTTCGTATCCCGTTCTGGTGACAGCGGCAGGGAAACAGATAGCGACCTGCACTCTGACTGTCGGTACCTACTACACGGTCAATGTGACCGCAGGTGCCGGCGGCAGTGCATCCGCGAGCCAGGCAGAAACTCTGTCGGGATCCACGGTGATCCTGACAGCGACCCCCGATCAGGGATACAGGCTGAAGGAATGGAGCTGTTCCGACGTGATAGTCACGAACAATTCCTTCACCATGCCTGCGAAGGACATCACCGTCAACGCTGTGTTCGAGAAGATCCCGACATACTCCGTTACCGTCACCACCGACGGTAACGGTACCGCATCGGCTTCGGTCTCGTCTGCCGAAGAGGGTACGAAAGTGACCCTCTCGGCGGTACCCGCACAGGGATACATCTTCAAGGCCTGGGAGAGTTCTGACGTAACGGTCACAGACAATTCTTTCACCATGCCTGCGAAGGATGTTACCGTGAAGGCTGTCTTTGAATCTTCCCTGGTGCCTGCGACAGGTATCACGATCTCCGATTCCGAGCTTACGCTTAAGATCGGAGATGAAGCGACACTTACAGCCACGGTCTTCCCCACGAATGCGAACGACCGTACAGTGTCCTGGTCGTCGGCCGACAGTACGGTTGTTTCGGTTGTTAACGGTGAAATCACCGCACTGAAGGCAGGGATCGTCAAGATCACCGCCACATCCAACGATGGAGGATTCAAAGCAGAATGTACCGTGACAGTGAATCCTCCCGACTGTACTGTACCGAGTACCGACGGACAGGTCGCCAAAGAGGATATCGACAAAGCGATTGAATCCGTAGAAGAGTACAGAGAAGAAGGTCTTGAACAGGATGTCACGATCTCCGGAAACGGAGATTCCGTATCCGTTCCCGCTGATTCCGTGAAGACAATTCTCGATCTCGGATCCAAAGTCACTGTGAAACTTTCCAAGGGAAGTGTGACCGTGAACTCCGTTACGGGCCTTCAGGCAGGAGATGATCTCAAAGTTGTCGTAGAACCTGTCGAAGTGCCCTCGGGATTCGTTCTTCCCGACGATGCTGTCGTGGTGGATGTATCCATGTTGCTCGGAGAGAAGAAGCTCGCCTCCTTCGATTCGCCGATAACCATATCGATCCCGTATGCCCTTTCCGCAGGCCAGGATTCTTCCAAGCTGAAGGTGTACCACCTGTCGGATGACGGTAAGGCGACCGATATGAATGCAACCTACGACGCGAAGTCAGGTGCGATGGTGTTCACCACCGATCACCTGTCCGTGTATGCAGTTACTACATCGGTCGAAACGTCAGGAGACGGTGCTTCGGACGACTCCTTGTCGAGCGTGCTCATCCTCGGTGCGATACTGGCCATAATCGTTGTCATCCTCGCCTGTTCCATCGGCAGAGCGTACATCAAGCGCGAGTGATAAAACCCCAAACCCCCGAAAGGGGACCTAAACTTCTTCCCTGCCGGTGATCCCGGCGGGGTTTTTATGATATCAATTCTGCAGAAGAACCGAACAGGGATACTGTTCATTTCAGATCGGGTTTGCCGGTGGCCCTGACGGTCACTGTCGCACCGCGGAAGAACTTCTTTTCGGAGGATACCTCTACGTAGCTCTCTTCGACCGAGCAGTCGATGACAGGGTTCTTGGAACCGGATCTGGCACATGCGCTGAGCACCATTTTCTCAGCTTCTCTCTTGGCGTATTCGAGGGCCTCCTGAGGACGGTAGAACGTCTTGATCTCCGAACCGGTGAAAACGTCGCATTCGGGTTCCTCCTCGAATTCCGGACGGGCCGCCCTGATGGTTACGATTACCGTCTCGGACACCGATCCCGTGATGGCACCGATGGCGTTTCCGATCTCGGACCTTTCAGGTATGATGAGTTCGGTGTGGAGCAGTTCGGCCACTTTCGGCAGCCAGGAACCCACAGGCGCCCCGATCCCGATGATGGGGTATTTCAGTCTGAACTCGAGGTCGTAGTCCTCCGGGGGATGATAGACGGTCTTCTCGATAATCTCCTTCTGGGACATGCTCAGCTGGTCGTTTCCGGATTCGTCGTGGAACAGCTTTTCTATGGCGCAGGAGGCGATCTTCCGGACGATCATGTCCTTGGTCACGTCTATGAACTTCTGTGCCTCAAAACCGCATTTCCGTGCGAGATAGCCTATGGCCATCGATGATGCCTCCGCATCATATCTGACATAGGTCCCGTCGGCGTGCAGGAGGTCGGTGGGTGTGACACCGATCCTCGTGATATATCCTCTGCTTTCCAGAAGGGATATGTTGATGGAATGGGGCGGGACATCAAGCACGGCACCGGCATCGGTGAGGCGCATAGGATGTTCCTTCAGAAGCCTGAGGAATTCCCGGTCGAGATCGGAGAGATCGGTGCCGTCATGCGAATGTGCCAGCGTGAAGAATTCGGTCTCCTGGAGGATGTCCTCGATGTTCCTTTCCTCCTCCGAACGGTCGTCTGTTTGAGATTCTAGGTGCCTCAGGGTCTCCTTGATCACAGGCCATTTCTCCGAGGCGATGCAGAGGGGGATCTCACGCACTGAAGAAAGTAAAATCTTCCTTCCGTTGACGAGGATACGGCTGTCGCCTCCGATGCCGAAGGTGGCGATGTCCGCCGCGATGACCCTGGTCCTCTTGCCTCCGATGTTGGCACCTTCGGGTTCCACCCGGGGGAACCCGTTCTTCAGCACCCCGATGTCCGAGGTGGTACCTCCGATGTCGATCATCATGGCATCGTCGATGCCTGTGAGGGCCTTGGCCCCGGTGAGGCTCGAGGCGGGTCCGGAGAGGATGGTCTCCACCGGTCTGACCATTGCCACGTCATCTTTCATGATGGCACCGTCGCCCTTGACGACCATGAGCGGGGCATCAAGACCCAGCTTGCCTAAAACCGATTTGACCGAAGCGAGAAGTTCGGTGATCGTGGGTATCAGACGGGCGTTCATCACCGCGGTGGTGGTGCGCTGTTCGAACCCCAGTCTGGAAGTGAGCTCATGTCCGCGGACGATGGGGGCCCCGAGGATCTTGTCGGCCATCTTCGCCACGCGGTTCTCGTGGGCGGGGTTGCGGACGCTCACATAACCTGAGATGGCAAGTGCATCGATCCTCCCTTTCATGGCATTCAGGGCATCCATGGCGGCATGGATATCGAGTTCCTCGACCTCCTGACCGTCCATGTTGAACTTTCCGTCCACTTCATAATAACAATCGGGGTCGGAACTCCTGAGATAGCTCTTTCCGATGCAGATCAGTCCCACACGGCAGCCCTTGTTCTCCACCACGGAGTTGGTCGCCAAGGTGGATGACAATGATATCAGGGATATCTTTCCGAACAGTTCCCTATCAAGACCCAGAAGCGAATTCTCGATACCTTCGGAGAGGTCGTGCCTGGTGGTAAGGGCCTTGTTCCCGCATATGACCTCGTTGGTGTCAAGGTCCACGATCACGGTGTCGGTGTATGTTCCGCCCGTGTCTATGCCGAGGCCGCATGTCGTCATGGTATCAGAGGAAACGGTCGAGGTCCGCCACGGTGGGGACGGTGACTATTGCTGACCCTCCGAGTTTCTCCCACTCCGAGCGGGTCATGTGCGTTTCCACACCTAGGAACTGCGAACCGGAGTTCACGGTGACGAGATAATCGGCGGTGCCGTCTCCTACATAAAGGACTTCGTCGCATTTCACTCCGATCTTCTCGCACATGTGTTCCATCGCCTTCCTGTTAGGCTTGGCGTCGCCGTATGCGTAGTCATCCCTCGCGACCAGTGCGTCGAAGAGATCGATCATCCCCGATGCGGTGAGGATCTTGGTGGCGTATTCGCGGCCTCCGCGGGTGAGGATGGCCGTCTTGTATCCCATGGAACGGATCTTTTCGATGATTTCTCTCGCACCGGGATACGGTTTGGCGATATCCGAATGTTCCAGCTCCACCGCCGTGGCCCTGTCCCCGATCTTTTTATCGAAAGTTTTCAACGCCTCGGGTTTGTTCTCCTTGAGCCATTTCAGGCCGTGGACCATGGAGTTGTCCTTCGTGTCAAGATCGATGGCCTCCTGCGGCACACCCTGTTCCACGAACTCGTCCCTGACGACGCATGCGAGTTTGACATAGTCGACTTTGGTGTTCATGACAGTGCCGTCCATGTCGAATCCGACGGCTTTGATCTTGGCATCGAGGGTCATACCCGCCGATATGCGATTCCAATAAAATAGGTATGTGAAGAAGTGTCAATTGAGAGTAGTAGCCCCCCTTCTGTTTCAGACAGCATTCAACTTCGCACTCTACCCGCCGGTCGCAGGTATCTCATCCCGGCTGTATGAGCTTGCTCCGATGAGGAGTCGCCGTTTCACCAGATCTCCGGGAACGTCGCTGCCAACGCAGGTCATCCTGTTTACCGGAACTGTGTCGTTTCTGGGCCCTTGCCAAGGCTCTCGCCTTACTGAATTTCTCAGTTCATCTTTACCCGTGGAGGAGGGAACTTCCTCAGCCGGGTCCGAAGACCCTACCGTCAGCCGTCCTCTCTCTATTGACAGGAGGTCATTCCCATGGGTGTTTTAGATATTTCGTCGGAGATTGCGGATCTCGGTAATCGTATGTGAAAAAACCCGAAGGGGGGACACCCCCCGGTAAAAGGTTTCAGGCGATGTAGATCTCGAAGGAGGATTCGGTCTTGTATCCGTTCACGGTTCCGGTCTCTTTCAGGATGTAACCGTTGTAGACGTACACCTTGTAGTCTTCATATTCGGTGGAACCGACGGTTCCGTCCACGGACCCGTTCACGGTGTAGACGTCTGCGGTCACATTTCCGAACTTCTCCTGGGTCTTTACAGCCTTGTCTCCGTATTTCTCAGGATTGTATGTATCGAAGACAGTGGAATAGAACTCGGACACGTTGCACTCTTTGTTCATGTGCTCTTTCAGTGTCTGAGTGCCCTTGAGTTTCGAATCCACTGTGCTGTAAGTGTAGATGTAGACCGTTTCCTTGGAGACATCTTTGAACTTGTAGGTCAGATCTCCGTTGACCGACAGTACTGAGGTTCCGTCGTATTCGATGGTCAGATCGTATTCCGTTTCAGTGTCGGTGTCGGCCGAGGTCGAGGTTCCGGAGATATTGTATCTGTTTTCGGTACTGTCATCGACCTTTACGCCGTCGGGAACAGCTGATTGGTCAGTGTAGTTGAAATCAAATGCTGTCGGCAGAAATCCGTTCAGTTCGGTGTAGTCGCTTGCGGTCATTTCGGAATCGATATGGTATTTCACTTTCCCGTCGGAAACGGAATCCACGACAAACGTATCGGACATTGTCATCCTATCGGTTTGGGCGCTCCCTTTTATGGTCAGATTTTCCTTGATCTTATCATTGGAATCAAGGAGGGTATAGTCGGAATCGTGTGAATCCTCGCCATTCAGCAGGAAATATGCTGCGCATCCTCCTGCGGCCACGACAACGATGACGCAGGCCAGAACAGCCATTACTTTGGTTTCCATAATTTGTCATCGCGGAAGGGAATTTATGTATTTTTGTGCCGGATATCGATTCCTGCCCTGCGTCGCAATGTCTGGGTGACCGAATGAAAGTATGTCCATACAATCCAGATTGGCCAAAAGGCTTATAAACGACATATAGATAGGGGTTTTCAC
>CAVGRR010000074.1:0-7288 GCA_963631655.1 Eggerthellaceae bacterium | reverse complement strand
TGTCTGTAACTCGAAAATCAGACGATTCCGACTTGGGATTTATTCAACACAGTCGAGACATTCCGTTCACGATATATATGTCGGAGGCTATCAAGTCACAACCGATGAACAACAGCCTGCTCAACAACATCTTTTATGGGAAACACGGGGAAGTGATGCGTTACGTCTTCTTCGGATGCCTCAACGTAGTGGTGACCTGGGTTTCCTATGCGATTCTCGTTGCCCTGCTGGACATCAACCCCACGGTGAGCAATGCTGTATCCTGGATATTCGGTGTCACGTTCGCGTTCGTGGTCAACAAACGGTATGTGTTCAACAGCAGGTCCAAAAAGACTACAACTGTCGGAAAAGAGGCGGCCTCGTTCACTCTGGGCCGTATCGCCACGGGAATCATATCGATAGTCGGATTCCCGATCTTTTACCATCTGGGCCTCAATCAGGAGGTCATGGGGATCGACGGTTTCCTTTCTAAGATACTCGTCACGGTCATCGAGGTCACGCTCAACTACCTCATCAGCAAGTATCTGGTCTTCAAACACAAGGATGCCGCAGAGTGATCGACCTTCTTCTGCCCAGGCTGACAGTACACAAGTTCTGTCGGAAGGCCGAAAAAAGAAGTGCATTTCACAGAAGTGCGCTTAAATACACAGTGCCTCAAATCGAGAGGTCATCACTCAAATACAAAAAATGAAATACAAAACTGACATCGAGCGGGAATAAGTTATAATTAGCGTTGGTTGCTATCCCACTTGGAGGCATTTATGTTAGAGGTCGCTATCGGAATCTGTGCGTACAATGAAGAGCAGACGATAGCCAAATCTATACGCTCCATTTTCAGCCAGACCTTGAATGAAGTGACGATCAAAGAGGTGATTGTCGTCGCCAGCGGCTGTACTGACAACACCGCGGCAATAGTTCAGGACCTGATGAAGGAATACCCCCTTCTCCAGCTGATCGTCCAAGAGAAAAGAGAAGGTAAGAACTCTGCGATCAATGCGTACCTCGACGCCAAGACCGCGGACATCGTGGTGATGCTGAACGCAGACAATGTGTTTGCTACAGAAGATTCGTTGGAACAGCTGGTCCTGCCGTTCGCTGACGAACACGTCGGGATCACCGGCGGAAGGCCTGTGCCGGTCAACAGCCCCAAGGATAATGTCGGATATGCAGTGAATATGATGTGGCTTATGCACCATAACCTTGCTCTGATCCACCCCAAGATCGGAGAGATCATCGCATTCAGGGACATCGGGACCCGTTTAAGAACGGATCTACAATCCGATGAGGACACCCTGCGTATGCGTCTGGAAGAGGCGGGATACACCTGCATTTACACACCGAAATGTATCATCTACAACCGCGGACCGGAGACCGAGGAAGACTTCAAGAAACAGAGGATCAGGGTCAACATCGGTGAAGTTACGATGAAGAATCTTTATGATTACAATATCCCCACCTGGAACCGCAGCCTGTTGTGGAAATCCTTCCTGAAAAGCGCCTGGGAACTCGGTTTCCACCCGCTCAAGATTTTATACACTGTGCACCTTGAAAAGTACTGCCGTAAAACAGCGATCAAACATGTCAAAGAGAACAAGGATTCAATGGCGTGCTGGGAAAGGGTCGACAGTACCAAAAAGCTCTGATATGTTCCTCAACGGAACAGCGTACGATCAACCGAATATGTTGTTCAGTGCGGTTTTCAAAGAAGTCTCGGAATAATTATCTGCGATATACCTGCGCTCGGCATCGGCCCTGCTGCGGACATAAGAAGGATCCGAGATTAACCGAACGATCTCGTCCGCAAAATCCTGTGGTTCATCGAAGGTATAGAACACGGAACTGTCGATACCTTCCAGACCGTTACTGGTGGAAACGACCGGTAATCCGAAATACATGGCATCCAACACCGACCCTACGATTCCGGAGCTTATGCGGTAAGGTGCGACATATGCGGAGCATGACAGAAATGCCTCTTCCATCGATTCGGCATCGCTGGGCCCCTCGAAGATCACATCGTCACAGGACAATGAACGGAGATTTTCATCCGCCGCATCACCATAGATGTGAAACGTTATCCCGGAGTGCAGCACTCTCAGAACGGGCATGATGCTTTTGATGAAATATTCGACGGCGTCGGCATTCGGCCTGTGTCCCAGATATCCGGAGAACATCACCGAGCACCCCTTCGGATTCCGGGCAGAATTGGGGGATAAGAATCCGGTGAACGGGACCTGATGCGTCTTCACGGAACTGTTCGACTGCACATACGCGGTATCCGCATCGCTGACCGTTATGCAGTCGTCCGCGAGGTTCATCAGAACAGGATTACGACGTTTCACAGTGGCCAATGAAAGCAGGGTGTGAGAATCATTGGTCAGTCCGTATTCACGTTCCAGACCCAATAACGGATTGTTACGCAGATAATAGTGTATCTTCGCCCGAAAATGTTTGGCAACGTATTCCATCGAGCGGTTGGCAATGGTGTATCCCATGATCACCACATGGTCGAAATCCTTCTTGTGATCGTGAAGCAGCTGTTTCCACCCGTCCCGGTATTCGACCCCGGAATAGATCTCCACACCAAGATCTTCCAAAGGAATGGCGTGATTGAGGTCGTAGTGGTTGTCCCCGATCGCCAGCTTCACATTGTATCCCAGTTCCGTCAGAATCTGAAGATACCTGAAGATCATTCTGGATCCTGAATGATATTCTCCGGAGGGGAGACGGGTCGTCACCACCAGTATGGCCTTTCTTTCGACCGAACGGTCGCGGGCGTGGAAGATGTCCCTGCCGGGAAGACAGTGCTGCATCTTGAGCTGATCCGCCCACTTCTCGCGGAATTTGACGATATTGGCCTCCTGATACGGGTTGAGCGCGGTATTGGCAGGTCTCCCGTGGGTCATGCCTTCAAAATGTACGACCTCGGAACGCGGCTGGTACATCACACGGTATCCCAGGTGCCTTACCGCCATACACAGATCGCTGTCCTCACAATATGCGGGTGCATACCGTTCATCAAAACCCCCCAGTTGTTCGAACAGGTCCTTTCTCACCAACAGAGAGGCACCTGAAACATAATCCACCTCCTTCAAATAATTGAATTCGGGCCGATTGGGGTTCTCCCCTTTCCCGTAGTTGCGGGAGGTGCCGTCGGACCACATTATACACCCGGCCTCCTGAAGGGCACCGTCCGCATAGACCAATTTGGATCCGACGACCCCGACATCCGAAGATGATTCCATGGTGTCCACCATGGGCTTAAGCCAATTCTTCCCCACGATCGTGTCGTTGTTCAGAAAGAGGAGATATTTCCCGCGGGCGTACTTGGATGCATTGTTACAGTTCCGGAGAAATCCCCGGTTAACGTCGGTTTTCACAATTTTTAGATTGGCGACCCGATCGCAGATATCTTTGGTGTCATCAGTGGAATTGTCATCACCCAAGATGACCTCATACGATACTCCTGGAGTGTTGTAGATTATCGATTCTATGCAGGATAACGTGAATGAATACTGATTGTACACAGGGATTATGATCGATACCGTGATGTCCTCGAAGACCGGCAGGACCATATGGTTCGGGACATCCCCGATCCTGGAGGTGTAACATTCCCTGTTCTCGGCCCGCTGGCGGTCCGCCATGTAATTGGACAATACGTGCCGGGTGGTCTGCACAGCTGCTTTGAATCCGCTGTAGTGGGCCACACTCATGAACATCTTGATGTTGTTCATGTTCACTGCGGAAAGCACCTTCAACGGATGCCTCAGCACCGTACCCGCAATGGAATTCTTCTTTGAGCCGTCGCCTGCAGCCATTACGGTTCGGGGGAAAGATTGGAGTATTAAAGAATCTTGCAGGATCGTTCCAGCTCACGGACGAAACGATGAACTGCATCCTTCCAATCAGGGAGTTCCGGAAATCCTGCTTTTTTCAAGGAATCCAAATCCAAACGGCTGTTCAGCGGACGTGCCGCCTTCATCGGATATTCTGCGGAAGTTATCGGGACCACGGTCATGTCGATTCCGGCCGCCTTGAACGTCTCGACCGCGACATCATACCAGGAACAGACGCCGCTGTTGTGTGCGTGATAAGTCCCGTATTTTCCGCTGACGACCATTTCGCACAGAAGCGGGGCAAGGTCGTATGTGTAAGTGGGCGATCCGTATTGGTCGGAAACGACACGGACCGTGCCGTATTTCTTGGAAAGATTGATCATCGTTTTGAGGAAATTCTTTCCGTTGGAACCGAAGACCCAGGAGATACGGACAATGTAATGCTTGGAATACTTCCTGACAGCATCTTCTCCATCGCGTTTGCTCAGACCGTAGGCGTTGATCGGATCGGTGGGGTCGTCGACCTTCCAGAATTGCTCCCCCTTTCCGTTGAAGACATAATCCGTGCTGATGTACAGGATCGGTATGTCCAGTTCTCTGCAGGCCTCGGTGAAATTCTCCGTTCCACCCACATTGATTGCCCTGCAGGCCTCTTCCTCATCCTCCGCCGCATCCACCGCGGTCCATGCCGCACAATGGATGACCGCTTCGGGGCAGTATTCCCTGAAATAGGATTGGACAAGGGACTGGTCGCAGATGTCCAATTCGGCATGCGTGGGTGACAGAACTTCCCAACCCTTGGCGGAAGCGAATGCCGAAACATCATGACCCAGCTGCCCGGAACCTCCGGTCACCAGCAGTTTCATAGGAATTCTACCTTCCCGTTGGACTGTAGATAGCTGCCGTCGAGGATACGGTCGCACCATGAACGGTTGCTCAGATACCAGTCGATGGTCTTGATGATACCGTCCCGGAACTTTGTTTCGGGAAGCCAACCGAGATCGCGGTGGATCTTGGCGGGATCGATGGCATATCTGCGGTCATGGCCCTTGCGGTCGGTGACGTAGGTGATCAGATCCTCGGACCTGCCGAGCTTCTGCAGGATCAATTTTACAACGTCGATGTTGTGCATCTCGTTGTGTCCGCCGACGTTGTAGACCTCACCTACACGGCCCTTCTCCAGGATCAGATCGATGGCACGGCAGTGGTCTTCGACGTACAGCCAGTCACGGACATTCATTCCGTCCCCATAGACAGGAAGCGGTTCGTTGCGGAGGGCTTTGGAGATCATCAGCGGGATGAGCTTCTCCGGGAACTGATATGGTCCGTAATTATTGGAACAGCGGGAGATCGTCACAGGCAGCCCGTAAGTGCGGTGATATGCCATGACCAGAAGGTCCGCCCCGGCCTTGGATGATGAATACGGGCTGGAGGTGTGCAGCGGTGTATCCTCGGTGAAAAACAGATCGGGACGGTCGATCGGCAGATCGCCGTAGACCTCGTCGGTGGATACCTGATGGAACCTCTCCACCCCCTGTTTTATGGAAGCATCCATCAGAACGGAGGTTCCGATGATGTTGGTCTCCAGGAAGATCTGTGGATCTTTGATAGAACGGTCGACATGTGATTCGGCGGCGAAATTGACGACCACATCCGGAGAATACTTCTCGAAGACACGGGACACCTGTTCCTTATCGCGGATATCCACCCTTACAAAAACAAAATCAGGATTATCCTTCAGCGGCGTCAGTGTTTCGATATTGCCCGCATAGGTCAGCGAATCCATACAGACCATCCTGCAGCCGGGATGAGTATCCAGCATATGATACAGGAAATTGGAGCCGATGAATCCCGCCCCGCCGGTGACCAGATAAGTCCTCATCGGAGCACCAGGTCCCTGAACGCAGGATGTTTACGGTCCTTGTCGCTGAGATTGACCTCCCCTTTGTAAGGCCAGTCGATCGCCAGGTCAGGATCGTTCCAGCAGATGCCGCCTTCATCATCCGGATGATAGAAGTCGTCACATTTGTAACAGAAAACAGCGGTCTCGCTCATCACCACGAAACCATGTGCGAATCCGCGGGGAATAAGGAACTGTTTCATGTTCTCGCCGGAAAGCAGTACTCCGTACCACCTACCGAAGGTCGGACTTCCCTTGCGGAGGTCCACGGCCACGTCGTACACCTCTCCCTGCAATACCCTTACGAGTTTGGCCTGAGGATGGTCGATCTGATAGTGAAGGCCTCTCAGAACGCCTTTCGTGGACATCGACTGGTTGTCCTGGACGAAATCATAATGCAGACCTGCCTCTTCGAAATCATTCCGGTTGTATGTTTCGGTGAAGTAGCCGCGGGAATCACCGAACACTTTAGGTTCAATGACTTTCAGACCTTCGATGCCTGTCTCCGTTATCGTGATCTTCATGCAGACCGCCCCAGAAGCGATTTCAGATACTCTCCGTAGGAGTTCTTTGAATATTTCTCGGCCGCTTTTTGCAGTATATCTTTGGCTATCCAACCCTCGGCATAGGCGATGGCTTCGGGGGAACAGATCGATCTCCCGTGATGGAGGGTGAGGTCCTGAACGTATTTCGCAGCGTCCATAAGGCTGTCGAAGGTTCCGGTGTCCCACCATTTGAAACCGTTCTTGAGAAGCTGTACCTTCAGACGTTTTTCCTTGAGATAGATGTTGTTGAGATCAGTTATCTCCAGTTCTCCGCGTGCGGAAGGTTTCAGAGTGGATGCATTTTCACTCACATCTCCGGGATAGAAATACAACCCCGTCACGGCATAGTTCGATCTGGGTTCTTTGGGTTTTTCGACGATGCTTACGACATCGCCATTTTCATCAAATTCCACGACGCCGAAACGCTGGGGGTCGGGGACATCCAATCCGAACACGGTCGCTTTCCCTTCTTTGGCATCGGCCATGGCCAGTTTGAGAAGCGCGCCGAACCCGTCACCGTAGAAAATGTTATCTCCCAGGACCATGGCGCAGGGCTGGCCGTTGATGAAATCCCGGGCGATGAGGAACGCCTGTGCGAGACCGCCGGGGAATGGCTGCACAGCATAAGTTAATCTTACTCCGAAATCGGTGCCGTCCCCGAGAAGACGGACGAAATTCCCTACATCATTCGGTGTGGAGATTATAAGAATGTCCCTGATTCCGGCGATCATAAGGGTGGCTATTGGATAATATACCATCGGTTTGTCATAAACAGGAAGCATCTGTTTAGAATTCGATATGGTCAGCGGATAAAGCCGGGTTCCGGATCCTCCGGCTAACACAATACCTTTCATATAATTGTCATTTGCCTAAACAATATATTATTTGTGCAAACATACCCTGATTTGAGATGACATATTGAAAATTGCCTGTACCAGGGATTACTGAAGAGTACTCTCTCTAAATAGACTGTGTTGAATAATTCGGACTCCAAGGTAACACTCTGATTC
>CAVGRR010000073.1:0-7567 GCA_963631655.1 Eggerthellaceae bacterium | reverse complement strand
CTCAGGTCACTGACATATACTTTGATTTCACAGATACGTTACAGATCAACCCTCAATATCTTCTGGGATACATCTCGGATTGAACCCGACCAGTAATCGACAGCTGGGGCTATCGAGTTTCATCTTGTTTTAAGCAGACGTGTCGAAGTCACGTACAATCCAGATTGGCCAAAAGGCTTATAAACGACATATAGATAGGGGTTTTCACTGCAAGGGTAGTCAAGCATGGCCAACGACGCTAGCTTGAGGGGCTAGTCCATAGCGGTCCGCGAGTTCAAATCTCGTCCCTTGCACCACTCCTTTTTCCGCATCATTATCTGTCTGGGTTCTTTATCCATCTTAACGGCCGTTCAGAGAATGTCTTAAATACTCCACGTGGCGTCCATACAGTTATGCTCCAGTGGAAGAAACTGCAATACTACGCGAGGCAGAACGGTATCGAGGACTATCGCAAGGTCAAACTGACCGATGATGACTGCGAATACATTTGTTCCACCGTAGGTATTTCTCCTGTATCTTCCGCCAGCGTCAGTCAGAGATTCGATATTCTGGTCTCTCACGTCATGGACGATCTCGCATACCGGGATGCCCGCAGGAACCCCAACGTCTCCGAGGAGATCTTCCTCATCAGGTGCGGCGATTATGCTGCCATGGACGTCTTCAAGGCGTATGCGGCCAAACACCATCTCAGCACGGACAAGAAGGACAGTAATCCCCAATGAGCGGTCTGCTGTTCGTCGTCATCGGCGGATTCTTCGAGCCCGCCTGGGTCATTGCGCTCGAGAAGGCCGGAGATAGCGAAGGACGTCGGAAGCTGATGTGGTATGCCGCGTTCCTGATATTCACATTCTTCAGTCTTTTCTTCCTGTCGATGGGTATGCGCACCCTGAGTCTGGGTATATCCTATGCGATATGGACCGCCATCGGTGCGATCGTGACAATTCTGGTAAGCAGGTTGCTTTTCAAAGAGAACATCAACGCAGGAAAGGTCGTCGCCATCGTGATGATCCTCATCGGCATATCAGGACTGGAACTGTGCGGAGGGTCGGCATGAACCCCTGGCTCTATGTGGTCACGGGCGGATTCTTCGAGATGGTGTGGGCCACCGCGATGATGAAATCCGACGGATTCTCCATACTTCCGTGGACCATCGTCACCATGGTGTTCTGCATGGTGAGTGTCTATTTCCTGTACCAGGGGATGAAATCGATCCCTGCAGGCGCCTGTTATGCGGTGTGGACCGGGTGCGGTACCGTACTGTCTACAGTTTCAGGAGCGATACTCTTCGGAGATGTCCTGAGCGGGATAGAGGTCCTTTTCCTGGCGGTCCTGATCGGCGGTATCCTGCTGCTGCAGTACTTCGACGGCAGCGGCAAGAAGACCGGATCCTGAATCACTGTTTCCAGTAATCTCTGCCTGCCTGGCACATTGCAAGGACGTTCTCGTCGGGAGAGGAGATCGGGGTCTCGCAGCCAGGTGCGAGGATGAGTCCGCCCTCTGCTCCGCAGGCCTCGATGATACGGAAGGATTCCTTTCTGATCGATGCGGGATCGCCGTTCATGATGTACTTCACGGGATCGATGTTGCCCATGAGAGGTACCTTCTTTCCTGCCGCCTCTCTCGCGACGGCGGGATCCACGGCATGGTCGAAACTGAAGCAGTCCGCACCGGTCTCGGGGATGAGAGGTATGAGGTCTTTGGTGTTTCCGCAGACGTGCAGGAAGGACAGGACATCACTGTATTCCTTCTTCACAGAACTGATGGCCAACGATGTGCCAGACAGTGCGGTCTTGAACATGTCGGGGGCGATGATGTCCTCCGAGGAGGTGGGGTCGGCCATCCACATGACCGATGCTCCCGCGTCGATCTGGGCCTTCTCCTGTTCTGCCACGAATACGGCACATTTCTCGATGAGTTTCCTCACGCCCGCTTCCTCGCCCATCATCAGCGAGAAGATGAGGTCCTCGGTGCCCATGAGGTAACCTGCGGTGGAGATCGGTCCCCAGGACAGGCCGCAGATATGAAGGTCCTCTGGAAGTGCCTTTTCCGTGGCTGCAAGTGCCTGAAGGATGCACCTGTCGAAGTGGGGGCATTCGCTTGCTTTCTTCGGATCGAAGAAGGCGATGTCATCCACTTCCGAAAGATCGGAAATGTAGGTGCTGCGCACCCTTCCGTAATCGTCATCCGGCATGTAGACGTCCATACCCAGATCGATGAAAGGTATCTGCGAGTCGACTATGGGTTTGACGAAATCGGATTTCGTCTTCATGGCAAAGTCGATGGAAAGTTTGGCAGAAAGTTCGGGTTCGTATCTGGCATCTTTCACCAGCACGCCTGCGCTGCGGGCGGCGGTGACGATGGTGAAGTTGTTGACAGGGGTCCTGTCGATTTTTTCGAATCTCAGCGCGGCATCGATGGCGTCGCGGTGTCCAGCATCCTTCATGTTATCGGGATGTGGATAGAATTGGTGGTTTATGAGGGTATGCGGGAAAACTCAGTCTTCCAGCTTCTCGGAATAGATGATATTGGTAACTCCGTCCGCGAACTGGGAGGCGTTCAGTTTGCCCCCGACGTCCCTGGTCGTGCGTCCGACATTGTACATCTCGCACACCGCATTGCGGACGGTCCTGTAATCCTCTCTCCTTCCCATAGACAGGAGCATGGTCGCCACGGAAAGGATGGCAGAGGTGGGGTTCTCCGCCCGTTCGCGGACCTCGAAGGAAAACGGTTCCATCGGAACGAAAAGTCCGAAATTCTTGCTGAGGAAGGCGTGGGGCATGAGTCCGCCTCCTCCGATGATGCCTGCTCCGTACCCGTAGATCTGGTGTGCGGAATCGGCACCGCAGAAGATGATGTCGATGGATCCCGGGTCATGTGCCAGATAGTAGGAGATCTCCTCAGAGGTACGTTCCACGGACACGAACGAAGCGTCGTCTAATATTTCATGGAACGTCTTCTTCACAATGCGGTTCCTGGTGGGGAAACGCCTGCTGTCGTCGGAGAACCATACCTTGGTCCCGTTCCTGAGCTCCGTGAGACGGCGGGCGATGCTGAACAGGTCGGCGGTCGCTTCGGTGTTGGTGTAGAATCCGGACGTGACCCCGTCGAGGTCCTCGGTCTCATGGATGTCCATGATATCGGCCGCTGCAGGGCTGATGACCCCGATATCCATCGGAACGTTGCCGGATGTCTTGAGGACCGGGAAGATCTCGCTGTATTCGGCGAGCAGTCCAGCCTGTATCTTGATGGTCTCTAAGGGGTTTCTCTCTTTGATCCCGGTCATATCGACCGGGCCCGAGAGGAATGCACAGCATTCGCTGAGCGTGTCTAGGGTCTCAGGCGGAAGCGCATAGGAGGTGTTCCTGTACGCATCCGCGCCGATCCTTTCGTGAAGGATCTCCAGGTCCGGAGCCGCCGCCTTCAGAACCTTCTCGGCGGCCCCGATGATACGGGGACCTTCGTTGTCCCCGTATGCGATAAGGACCTTCTGGGACATTATCAGAGCCTGTTGACGACACCTGCGTAGATCAGGGGCAGGGTGATGGTGGCGTCGCCTTCGACGGTCATCTTCTTGGCGTTGCTCTTGACCTTACCCCAGGAGACAGCCTCCCTGATCTGGGCGCCGGAGAGGGAACCGTCGTACTCCATGGCGGTGGTGAGGTAGATGCAGTAGTCGAGACCGCCGCGGAACTGGTTCCACCAGATGACGTGGTGCTTGGAGATTCCTCCGCCGATGATGACGGCTCCGGTGTATTTCGCCTCGTTGGTCATCTCGCTGAGCATCTGTTCGTCGCCGAAGAGGTCGATCCTGAGCTTCCTGTGGGTCTGGTAGTACATCCAGAGCTGGCATCCGAAGGAACCGTCGGTGATCCCGGGGACGACGATGGGCACTTTGTTAACATGGGCCCAGTAGAGGAGGGAGTCCTCGTGGCCTTTCACATTGGCGATCTTCTCTCCGACCTTGTCGATGATCTCGTGGGTGGAAAGGGACTGGGTCTCTGCGAAGATCTCGTCGAACATGGGAAGGAGGTTGTCTTCGAGGACGACACCGTAGCAGTCGTCGGGGACGAGGACGTTTCCGAGCCTGGAGACGTCGTGCTGCCTGAGGAGGGCATCGTCCATCATGAAGTCGCCCTTGTAGTAGGCGGCGTAGAGCCTGGAAAGGTCGTGGTCGAGACATCCGCAGGTGGTGATGATGACGTCCACCATGTGGTTCTTCACCATGTCGACGATGACACCGCGGGTACCGGTGGCCATGATGCAGGCGGGGAAGGAGAGGATCTTGAGGACGCCCTCTTTCTTGACCATCTTTTCGACGATGTCGGTGGCGTCTGCGAGCTTCTGGGCGGTGAATCCTCCCGCTTTGCCCATCTGGGTGAGCATGTCGTCCACGGTCATTCCCTTGGATACCTTGATATCCTTCACGGCGACCTTCTTGAATGCTTTGCTTTTGGGATCTTCTTTTGAAACCATATTATTCACTGGGGCTCGTGAGTACTCGCCTGTTAATATATTTGGCCATTCGGAACCGGTGCTGTGGGAACGTGCGGAGAAGAACGGGAAAACGGTATGTGCCAGCATCCGGTTTTCGATGGGGTTTGTCTCCGGACCGGCCGACACCTTTCGATCGGTCCGGATGATGAAGAGATGTTTTCAGTGAGAAAGGTGTCCGTAGAGGGTATCATACGCCTGCTGGGTCTTTTCGATATCCGCCTGATTGAAGGCGTACATGTTCCCGTTCACCGAGAATGTGATGCAGGGCGTGACCTTGGAGTATGATGCGAGTTCGTACTCTCCGAAGAGGGAGTTCCTGTACTTTCCGCTGGATATCTCGGATGTGGCATATCCGTAGATCCTCTTGCCCTTCTCGAAGTTCTTTTCGAAAGTGAGTCCGTTCACATCTTTGTAACTGAATGTGTGGTCGAACATTGGTGCCTTGATGGTAAAGGAATCCCCATCGAACGTCACAGTGACCTCGTTCCCGCTGTCGTCGAGCATACAGGCGACGGGTATCGGGATGAGGACGGCGACGGATATCACTGCCGTCAATGCCATCTTGGTCTTCGGGGAACAGTTCTTCAGAGGTATGCGCGCTTTCGGATTCCTCTTGAATATCGGTATCGGAATGTAGGCGAAGATCACCGAAAGGATGATGATCAGGATCCCGTACATGTTCCCGCTCGCCAGCAGAAGTGCAAGACCCAGACTCATCACGAAGCCGCACAGGACCACGCCGATCCCTATCATGTTCGCAAAATGATTCCGGTCATCTCCCGTGAGGTTCGGGAACCCGTTGACGTACGTTCCCGCATTGTCGGAGAACCATATCCATGCACCGGCGGCCGCCACCGGCACCACGCAGAACACCAGGACCGCCTCGAGCAGAAGCGAGCCGGAGTGGGTGTCAAGAACGGCCTCGAGCACGATATAGGCTATCGGAACAGTGAGTGAGAGGCCCAGACAGAGTTTCGAGTAGGGGGTCATTTTCGATCACCGTAGGACACCACGTGTCCGCAGTATTTAATACGCACAGACGCCTCCGTTTCCTTCTCTTAATAATATAAGAGAGGCCTACGGTTTTTATATCAGATACGACTACTGCGCATATCCAAGAGGTACCTTAAATGTACATGATAACTGAAGCCGAGGGAAAGATACGCATCCCTCCGTCCAAACTCGGACAGGACATCGAGTCCATCGTGGAGGATGTCTCCAGCGAACAGTTCGAGGGAAAGATGGAGGAAGACCGCAGTTTCACCATCCTGGTCAGCGATGTCAGGGCGGAAGGACTGGGAAGCATCGTCCACGGTGACGGTGCGGTCCATCAGACCGTGAAGTACAAGCGTCTTGCATACGTTCCCAAGGACGGAGAGGTCGTCGAAGGTGTCGTGGTGGAGGTCAACAAATACGGTGCCTTCGTCAGGTTCGGTCCCCTCGACGGACTGATCTACATCAGCCAGATCATGGACGACCACGTCGATGTCGACGAGGTCAACCGCAGGCTCACCGGCAAAGAGACCGGAAGGTCCCTGGGCGTCGGCGACAAGGTGAAGGCGAGGATCACAAGTCTCTCCTTCGACGACAGGACACCTCAGGACAGCAGGATCGGTCTGACCATGCGTCAGCCCGGTCTCGGAAAACTCCAGTGGCTCGAAGAGGATGCCAGGAAAGGAGGCGAGGAGTGATGGCAGGCCCTGTATATTTCGCATGCAAATCCTGCAACTTCCTCTGTGAGGGCTCTGTATGTCCCCGCTGCTCCGGCGAGACCTCGAGGGACTGGCAGGGAATGGTCGCCATCTCGGATTACACCAAATCCGACATCGCCGCCAAGATGGGCATCACCGCGAACGGTGTCTATGCCCTCAAGGTACGCTGATCCCATGGTCTCCGACAAGGTCCTTTCTCCCGCGATGAGGGAGAAGTTCAAGGAGCCTGTCGGAAAGGATATCAGCGAAGAGGAACTCAGGGTCCTCAGTGAAACACACTACATGATCACCGTCGGCGACGTGGTGTCGCTGACCGTGAGAAAAACAGGGATCGTGCCCCTCCTGTCTGTCTACGACGGATTCACGGAGAGACACGAGCTCACAGAATTCGCCGACCTCGTGAAGAGCGAGGGACTGGCGGAGACCGCGGTCGTCAACCCGCCGGGATACATAACCGGGGAGCTGATGGATGCGGTGGAAAACGCTTTGGCCGGAAGGTCCGAAGGGATCATCAGGGTCGAGGGAGAGGAGGATCTGGCACTTCTGCCGTGCATCCTCTTCGCGCCCGAGAACTCGATAGTCATTTACGGATGGCCCGGGAGAGGGATGAAAGCCGTCCTCGCGGACGGTCCCGCAAAAACACATATCAGAAATCTGTATGATATGATGGAGGAGTCCAAATGAAAATGGAGATAAAAGAACAGAAAGAGAACGTCTTCCAGGAGAGGACGGAAGTCTGCTTCGTCGTCGACCACCCCAGGGAAGCAACCCCCGGAAGGAACGCAGTCGCAGAAGAGATCGCCAAGAAACTCGGAACCCAGAGGAACCTCGTCATCGTCGACGACCTCAAGAGCATGTACGGTGTCGGAAAGACCCAGGGATATGCAAAGGTCTACAAGAACGTCGAGACCGCCAAGAAGTACGAGAACGAATACCTCCTCAAGAGGAACGGCTACGCTGACAAGCCCGCCGAGGAAGCCCAGGAGTGATTCAGATGGCAGCAAAGAAAGCAGCAGCAGTCAAGAAATCCATTCAGAAGAAGGACGCTTACAGCGTCGAGGGCGACAAAGTCGTCAGGACCAAACCCGTTTGTCCCAAATGCGGACCCGGAACCTTTATGGCCGTCCACAAGGACCGCACCTCCTGCGGCCGCTGCGGCTACACTGAGTTCAACAAAGAGTGAAGAAATCTCCAAGGCTCCTCTCCCTCTCAGTTGGGGGCCATATACCGGGGCTGGCACCCCGGTCACCTTTTCTTTCCTCATTTTTACTTCTTTTTAACTCAAGGTCCCGTAGTATAGCTTGGATAGCATAGAGGCCTCCGGAGCCCCAGACCCGGGTTCGAATCCCGGCGGGATCGCT
>CAVGRR010000072.1:0-7599 GCA_963631655.1 Eggerthellaceae bacterium | reverse complement strand
CATTTACCCTGTCATTTACCCTGTCATTTACCCTGTCATTTACCCTGTCATTTATCGATACGTTTCAATAGTGCCAGATACTGAAAATACAGATAATTTATCGGGACATTTTGGTGTCATTTACCCCGACATTTATCGTCTCATTTATCGTCTCATTTATCGTCTCACTTTATGCAATTACCCTGTCATTTACCCTGTCATTTATCAGGACATTCGCCGCCCCAGATCCGGCAAACCTGACGCCCCGACAGTTCAGATGTCTGCAACGACCCTGCAGGGCAACCCTGTCATCTCCGCATAATTCATCGGATAGGTGTTGGCGATGAATGTGCACCCGTTTCTCAGAATGCTGTGAAGATTGCACAGATTCTCGACGATGAAAACCCCCTGGTCGGCACAATGCTGGTCCATGGGAGTATGTTCTTTTCCTCTCCTCACGCCGGCAAAATCAACGCCGATGATCGAGATCTTTTTCTGCAGAAGGGCTTCTATCAGTTCATTGGAAAGCTGCGGGTGCTCCGTGAAGTATTCTTTCGTTCCGTACCCCACATCTTCGATGAACCCTGTGTAAAAACATACGAACATGTCCTTTGCGACCTTGTCCAGGTCCACATCAGAGATTCCTATGTCCCTGTCCTTTACTCCGCTGACATCGAATACGACCCCTTTTCTTTCTGTGTATTCCAAGGGGAATTCTTTGTTCATGACGTCGAAATGCGTTCCCAGATGTCCCTGCAGAGCTTTTTTCTCATTGCCTTGGGCATCGGTCACCATCTTAGGCGTGATCTTCAAAGTGATATCTACCTTCATCCGCATTTCCTCCGGACATTATCCTTGATTTCGAATAACTGCTTCCCGATTTAAAGCAGTATGATGAACATAAAGACGGTAAACCGGCCTGCAACCACCCTATAGAGCAGATGCTCACCTGCTTATACTATCAACCCATTGGAAATCTGTCATGTCCTCAGGCAAAAGGATCTCCGTTCTCGTCTTCTGCATCTCCCCGGTCAAAGAACTATATCTCGGCCCGGTCGAACATTACGAACCCGACCTGATCTTCGCCCTCGTCGACCCCGGCGACGGCAACACAGAGAAGTTCCAGCGCGACCAATATGCCTCACTGAAGAAAGAGTTCAAGTGCCGGGACATCAACGATCTCAGCGTCGACACGCGCGATTACAACGAGGTCCTCGCCACCTTGGTGGACCTCAAGAAAAGCCTCAATTCCCAATTCGGGGACAGGCTCGACCTTTTCATGAACATCAGCTCCGGCACCAACGAATACGCCGCCGCAGCGATGTTCGCGTCGATGCTCCCCGAACCTTCCACAGCGTTCAGGGTCGATGTCTCGGACTCGCGTCTTTCATATGAAACGATCTCCGGGATCTCCGGTACCCTTTCGGATTCCCTCGACTTCTCGGAACCGGAGAAATATCCTGTGCACACACAGCAGAACCCTGACGAGGAGATGGCGGCCTTCCTTTCTATCATGAAGACGCTGCTGACGGTCTCCAGGTCCCCCAGACGTTCCGATGTCATAGAACAGCTCAAAGCCGCAGGGTTCTGGTCCTATGACCCCCAAAGGAAGACCAACAGCGGACGTTCCGACCTGGATGACAAGGAGAACATGTATCTCAAAAGACATTACATCGATCCGGCGGTCAAGAACGGATGGTTGGAATGCCCCTGCAGGAACGTCTTCAGGCTCACCGAACTGGGAAGATCGTACATCTCGATCTACGGTGAATCCGGATCGATTGCAAAAGAGACCCAGGAGGACATTCTGTACAGTTGTGAAGCACCGCCCCGCTTAGAATCGGACAACAGCTACCTGGAAGATTACGACGAGACCGAGAAATTCTCCGAAGAACCCCAGGAACTTCTCAGCATAGACCCAGTCAGACCTGCCAACAGCGACAGCACAGTATCATTCGAACACAAAGGCCATGTCTACAGATTCCGCATCTCTATGGAATAAAATATACTCTAGTAAAGAAAACTTGCAGAATTTGTGAAATTTACATAGCGTAACATATAAATTTTTCAAATCTATTGATTTTATTATGTTGGAGTATGTAAAAAGAACGGAGTATCTTGAACTGCTCAGAGAGTTCAAGGATGCGCCAAGCGTGATCAAGGTCATCACCGGGATACGCCGCTGCGGAAAATCCACCCTCCTGGATCAGTTCGCCGAAGAGCTCAGGGACAACGGAGTGGATTCTGAACATATATTCCACATGAACTTCGAATCTTTCGAAGGTCAGAGCACCGTTTCCGCCGAAGAGCTCAAAAAAACGCTGAGATCGCTCCCGACCTCAGGCATGGTCTACGTGATGCTCGATGAGATACAGAACGTAAAAGGGTGGGAGATGATCGTGGCCGCCTTGGAGATGATAAAGAATTATGATGTCTACATCACAGGTTCCAACTCATATATGCTCTCGACGGACCTGGCCACCCACCTGTCCGGAAGATACATCGAGATCCACATGTTTCCGTTCTCGTTCAAGGAATATATGCAGCTGCATCCCGGAGACAAAGACGAGAGATTCCTTCAGTATCTGAGATACGGAGGCCTCCCCGATGCAGACCCGGACAGGGGGGACAGGTACTGCAGGAGTTATCTTGACGCAGCATTCAACACTATTCTCGTGAAAGATATCCTGGAAAGACTGAAAACGGACAACATAGGAGTGATCAAATCGATCGCCGTGTTCCTGTACTCCAACATCGGAAACATCACCAACCGGTCCGCCATCTCCAAAGGGACCGGACTGAATCAGGCCACCGTGAACAGATATGTGGATGCCATGGAAGAGGCACTGCTGTTCCATCATGCGGACAGATATGATATTGTGGGAAAGAAACTGCTGTCCACGAACGGAAAATACTACGCATCCGACGTCGGCATGAGGAATAATGCTATGGCGGGCGGAACCCCGGACATCGGCAGATCGATGGAAAATGTAGTGTTCCTGGAACTGCTGAGACGCGGTTACAAGGTGAGGATCGGTTCGTACAGGGACAAAGAGATAGATTTCTCCGCAGTGAGAGGTGAAGAGACGGAATACTACCAGGTCTCCGAGACCATGCTCGCACCGGAGACGAAGGAAAGGGAGATGCGTCCCCTCAGGTCAGTGAAGGACAACTTCCCCAAGACCGTGCTCACGCTTGACAGATTCGGACTGGGCAACTATGACGGCATCCAGACCGTGAACATCATAGACTGGCTGCTGAAATGAGCCTTGTTTTCGCGACCTTTTGAAGTTCGAGAGAGTCAATCGGTCAGGTGTTTCAGGGCCCTAACATACATATGGGGACCACATACACCCCGTCGGGCCTGCGATAGGCGCATGCTTCGATACCGCATATGACACAAAGGAACATAGGAGGTTCCGCCTTTCCGTCCTTCCGCATGAACCCGTCGATCGCGAGCAGATTCCGCGCAGCTTCGTCGATCTGATCGCTCCCGAGTTTGATCTCGAAGGCGCCCCAGCCTTTTCCCGGGACCTCCACCACTGCATCGATCTCGCTGCCGCTGTGGTCCCGATAGTGATACAGTTTCCCTCCGATGGCCTCTGCATATATCCTCAGGTCCCTCTCGCAGAGGGCCTCGAACAGGAATCCGAAGGTATTCAGATCGTGTTTCAGAGATCCAGAATCCAGACCCATTGCGGCCACGGCAAGAGAAGGGTCGGTGAGGTGCCTCTTCGGAGATTTTCCGACCCTAACGGAAGATCTGTAATTGGGTGAGAATGCGGACTGATCCTCGATCAGGAACAGTTTCTTGAAAAGACCCAGATACTCCGAAACCGTCTCTTCCTCGACTTTCGTTTCGCTGAATCCGAGGATATCCGAAGCGATCTTGGATTTGGCCGCAGTTGTGCACTCGTTCTTAGCAAGGGATATGAACGTCTTTCTGAGCTTGTTCGCATCCCTCTGTTTCCGGCCCACTTTCCGCGAGTCGACGGTACATATCCTGTCGATCATATCCTTCAGAAAGGGTGAGACAGTCTTCTCTTCCGCCCCAAGGAGTTCCGGCCATCCGCCGCGGACGGTGAGGTGGATAAGTTTGTCCAATGTACGGGCCGTGCCTCTCACGATAACGAATTTCCCTTCGAACATCCCTTCGAGAGAGACCTCCCCCGACGAATCCCCCGACTCGAACAGGGACATCGTGTACATCCTCACACATACAAAGCGCCCGACACCGGAATGGATCAGTTCAGAACTGTCGACAGACGAGGAATTGCACAGAATGTACCTCCCGTGACGGGTGCTGCAGTCCACAGAATAACGAACGGTATCCCATATCTTCGGGACCTCCTGCCACTCATCGATCAGGTGAGGCTCCGCACCGCCCAATACAGAGACAGGGTCGATGTCCGCTAGTCTACGGTTCAGGGAATCACCATTGGGATCGTCAAGGGAATATTCGCTCTCGGCCGCATTCCTGGCACACCAGGTCTTCCCGCAGGATCTCGGCCCTTCTATGACCACTGCACCGGCGACATTCAAGCCGAGGTTCAGCTGTTTCTCCGCCAGTCTACTGATGTATCCTTCGGGAGTGAGGGTCATTGCGATTAATAGAAATACCTTATTTAAAAAACCGATGATTTCATCGGTATCATTTGGATGATTTCATCGGTATCAACCCGATAATCCCACAAGTAACATTTCCAACATTTCCAACTTCCGCCGTTTGATAATATTCCGCCGACATGTAAGTTGTGAGGTTTCAAAATGAACAGCAAGACGGAATTATTGTTTGTGATCGACAAGAGCGGATCCATGTCCGGACTCGAATCGGACACCATCGGCGGATTCAACTCCACTCTCAACAGACAGAAGGACTGCAAGGGAGAGGTCATCGTCTCCACCGTGCTCTTCAACGGCAGGTCCGCTACAATCCATGACAGGGTCGACATAAAGCAGGTACAGCTCATGACCCAGGAGGACTACGTCGCAGAAGGGAACACCGCGATGCTGGATGCCGTCGGACTCTCGGTGGAGCACATCTTGAGCGTCCACGCCGGGATGAAGAAGGAGGACGTGCCTTCCAAGACCATTGCGGTAATCATCACCGACGGCTACGAGAACTCCAGCAGGAACTTCACCTATGAATCCGTGAAGAGCCTTATCGACATCCTGAGCAAGAAGGGATGGGAGTTCATGTTCCTGGGCGCCAACATAGACGTCGCCAAGGAGGCGGGCAGAATGGGCATCAGGCGCGACAACGCCATGAGTTACGATTGTGACTCGGAAGGAGTGGAGAATATGTATTGCATGATGTCAGACGTGGTGTGCAGCAAGATAAATCCGAAGCTGGAGCACGAACACTGATGACCCAGATAGGGAGGAATCGAAATGGGAATGTAGGTCTTATACCACTGTCCGAAATGCGGAAAGGACCATTAGATCTCCAACGGCGGTGCATGTATCGAACATATTCCGGCCGAAGAGATCCTTGCAGGAAAATGGGGCAACCGTACAAAGACCAATCTCGAAAGACATCCCGGTACATCGGTGATGTTCTACGAGAGGATTTTCCGTTGCAAGTGCGGATATGTGCATTCCAAAGAGATCATGGGGGTATACAGAGCGGAACCACCGACATCATCCGGCCCCGATGAAAAGGCGGTCTGGAACAATGAAAAATGCAGATGTCCCAGATGCAAAAGGAGCATGCGTGTGACAGATGACTTTCCGAAAAGGATGAGATGCAAGTGCGGTTCCTGGACGGAAGAGTACATGCTGATTGGTTGGGTCGACTGAATCAGCATCCGATACATCACTAAACCTTTTTCTGAAACTATTTTCACCATTTTATGAATCGATTTTAAAATTCTGGACGGAATTTTAAAAGAATTTTAAAATTCGTTCAAAAATCCCCGAATTAATCGATTATAATCGATTGTAATCGATTAACGAATAGAATCGATTAGATAATATCGTCAGAAGGATAGGAACCATCATGCAGAAAGATGAGGAATATTGGCAAATACCGAGGAATGCCAGGTCCGAAGTGTTCGAAAGTCAAATAGCCTTCGTCCAGAACCTCACTTTCAACTATCTCAGGTCCAAATTCGAAGAAAAACTGCTTTCTCTTACCGAAGAGAACATGGAATCGCTCCACATCCGCATAGGTGCGGAATACACACAATTGGGATATATCCTGTCGGACCAATATGACCAGCCTCTGAAAATCGCTGCATTCAATGATGAATTCAGGACCGAATTCATCGACCGCAACGAATTCACAGGATGTGTGCTGAAACAGATGGATGAAGCACTTGCGTTCATTTCTAGATATAACAAGACGACGTCCGTCATCAAAGGAACTTACAGGGAAGATACGAAGGAGTTCTCAGAGGTATCCGTTAGAGAAGCGATCGCAAATGCGATAATACACCGCGACTACAGCCTTGATGATTCGATTTTGGTGTCGGTGTACCCAAAAAAGATAACCATCACCTCCCCCGGCGGGATGAGAAGACCTTACACCATGGAAGAACTGACGAGGGGTATGTCCTCGCTGAGGAACAGGAATCTGGCGGCGATATTGTACAGACTGAAACTCATAGAAGCCTACGGCACCGGGATTCCGCGTATCTTCGGTTCGTATGACGGACTGACAGTGAAACCCACAATCGAGGCAGGAACCGCATCGTTCACGATCACCCTACCTGCAGAGAACGAAGATCCCAAGAGTGAAGTTACGGTATTCCTTGAGAAAAAGAAGGAATTCACCCGCAATGAGATGGAGCAGGAGCTCGGTATGAGCAAATCCGAGGCGGTATCCACGCTCAACATACTTGTCAAGGACGGTACGATTATAAGGATCGGACAGGGAAGATCCGTAAAATACAGAGTGAACAGGCCGATATGAAGGGTGAACTTCCCCTCATAAAATGCACAAGATCGCTGACGGGATTGTAATCTGCTGTTATACCAAGTTGCCAAAACGTGTAATTAATTACCCTGATAAGTTAGTAAAACGTGTAATTAATTACCCTGATAAGTTAGTAAAACGTGTAATTAATTGGTTTTCTAAGTTGCTAAAACGTGTAATTAATATATCTGCAAAGACAATTGCAACTATATCGGAGCACAGCCATGTACAGAAAATACCTTCGCGATATGACCGAATGGAAAGATTCTCCCGAACGGAAACCTCTCATCGTATGGGGCGCAAGGCAGGTAGGAAAAACATATCTTGTCAAAGACCTATTCGCAGAACAGTACTTCAAAGGAAGGTACGTGTACATCGACTGCAGGACCGATTACAGGTTCACCGATTACTGTCTGGGACATATAAATGCCGACGATGTCCTGAAGTTCATCTCGGTCGAACGCGGCATCAGGATCGACAGTTCCACCCTGCTCATTTTCGACGAGGCACAGGAATGCCCGCCCGTGATAACCCTCATGAAATACTTCTGTCAGGATCACAGGGAGATCCCCGTGATCGTGACCGGTTCCATGATCCGCATGAGCATAAAGAGAAGGATGGCGAAGCGTGGTGCCTCAAATCAAGAAGAATTCCTTTTCCCCATTGGCAAGATCAACCAGCTGACCGTCTACCCAATGACCTTC